>JARLHW010000314.1 GCA_031292075.1 Desulfosporosinus sp. | reverse complement strand
GGCGGATTGGTGGGTCTAGTTGGTTTCGAGGCCACTGCCCTCGCCGAGTCCTATCTATGGCCGCATGCTGACAATGCTACTCTCCTCGAGAGACCGATTGAGACGGGTGGTGCTATCGCAGCCAATGCCGCCGCCGGTGCCCTCGCGTACTCTCTGATGACTCCTGGCGCTCTCGGTGAGGTTGGTATAGTTCAGCTCCTCGGTGTCAGTGCCCTGATCGAGGTGGCATCTGGATATGCCACGGAGAAGTGGTGGCGTCCGGCCGCTAGTCAGTACATGTAAATCGGCTGCATCAAATTTCTCATTCATAACTAATTATCGAATTAGTTATGTCCAACCATACTGAACTCCGCGATACGGCGATCAAGACGCTGCAGAAGTACTCCCTGGCTGCGCTGCTGGAGCAGTACGATGTGCAAAAGCTGAACTTGCTCGTCAAGGTCCACAAGGACAAGCTACTTGAGTGTGATACCTATGAGAAATCGAAACTGATGGCCGATACGTTGATTGCCTCTCTGACGGGGTACCCGGTCACCATCAGCACTTTCATCACCAAGGAGGCGGATTTGGTGCTCCTGCACGGAATTCTCGTGCAGTGGAGAGATTCTGTCCTGAGCGGTATAGATGAGGTCTAGTTTGGAATCCTGCTTAAACAATTATAGTTGATTATTATCAACTACAAAATGAGCAACCGATCGGAATATATGAGAGAGCGGTATCTGGCTAACAAGGAAAAGATTAAAGCTCAGGTGCGCGAGTATCGTCTGGCTAACAAGGACAAGATACTTGCCAAGGCAAGGAAATATAGAGAGGAGAACAGGGAATTCGTCACAGAGCGCAAGAGAAACTACGTCAATGAAAACAAAGAACACATCAAAGAGTATAATCGGAAATACACCAAGTCCCATGGCGCAATCAGGGCAAAACTCAAAAACCTTCGCGCAGAGGATGATAGAAAAGGTCGTGAGTTCAATCTCACATACGAGTATGTGAAAGAGCTACTGCAAGAACAGGATAACGAATGTGCACATTGCGATGTCACGGTTAAGCTCGAGTGGACGAAAGCTTATGATCCTGCACAATTCTCAGTGAATCGCAAGAACAACAAGCTGGGACATATAGTTGGTAACGTGGAGATCTGCTGCCTCCAGTGTAACCGAGAATATCACTAAATTCTCGTGTATAGTTATACACATATCAATTATGACCTTCCTCGAGGACTTTGGAGAGGGCTTTATCACCCCGTTCAAGTGGAGCTATGACCAAGTTGCTAAGCGTTTCGATCAAGCCGATAAGCTAACCGATAAGGTGGTGGGCGGGGCGGGCAATGTACTGGATATTCTCGGCGGGAATTTCAACATCCTGGTGTACGCGGGTATTGGATTGGTGGCGGTCATACTGCTGCCCAAGATCTTGGACCGGGTCATCTAAGTATAGGATGGCGTCTAAACGTCTGTAAAGTGAGCAATCTTTACAGAATTAAATTTGTGTAGATTAGTATATCAAGTCATGAG
>JARLHW010000038.1 GCA_031292075.1 Desulfosporosinus sp. | reverse complement strand
CTACGCGCACCAGTCATTTATCCTCGAAAAAGTTACCGCCACGGCATCGCCACCCTATCACCACGGGGCTCGGCCTGAGGATCACTCTCTATAGTATCATTTTTCCCAAGAAAACATCAAACTCTTAGAATTGCATATAAAGCATGCCTGCGTGGTTTTTAGTTCATAGTTGATACTTTTCCCTATTTGAGGAGATAGCTCACTTGACTTAGAAATTTTCAATGGCTATATACCAAATGCTCAAGCAATCAATGCTACACCATTCATCGACACGCATCGCATCACATCACAATCACAATCACATCAGACATCATGCAAGCGAGCCAAGCAGATAAAGTCTTGCGGTTTCTAGAGGAGTCATACCTGCCCGAGCTCGACTTGAAAATGAGCGCTGTAAGTTTTCTCTCACAGGCCATGGAATCAAGCGGGACTCCACAGCAGTTGGCAGAGCAATTCATCGAGAAGCGTCTGGAAACAGACACCGAGATGAAGAAGAAGTACGACACTTTTATGCAGACACTTCCTACAGAAGAAAGCGACAGTATGTCAACGACAACCGAAGCGACTGAAGAGTTCAAAGAAGAAGAAGAACTTGCAAGCGACGACTCCGAGCAGGAAGATGAGGCAACAGAGAATAGCGATAGCATCACCAGTGGGATTTCAGATGACGAGGATCCGGTCGCAGAACGTAGAAATTCACTAGCAGAGGATCTGGTCATGGAGCTCCGGCACGAGATCGCAACACTAAAGCTGGAGCTGGATACCAAGAATGAAATCATCAGAAAGAACACCAGAGAGTGGGAGATGGTATTGGCAGCTCTGAAGAAGACTCCGGTTCGATCATACAACGAAGAAGGTCAGACTCAGTTGGCAGCCGATGCTTCAGATCTGACTGTGGCAGTGTCGGATCCAACCGAAAAGAAGATAACTGAGAGCTTGCAATGGCTCCGAGAGTTTCGACACGTCTTGCATGTGCATCTGGACAAGGTACAAAATCCAACAGCCACCGCTCAAAGCTAAGCAGATACTAATACAAGATGCATGAATTCGATGATAGCTCTCTACACTTCGCAGCAGCGAAATCACGAGAATGTCCTCCATCGCAGGTACAGAATCGGTGATCGAATCTTCGGCACGAACACAAGTCTTGCCACGCGCTCTGTCTACACACAACAACAATATAATTGAACAGGGATCGCTGACATCTGCATCTCGAACACAAGTCTTGTCACACACTCCATCTACATACAAGAACAACAAACTCCAGGAAGGAATTTCTCTCGCATCTTCATCGTCCAACACGCGCAGCAATGAGTATCTTGCTCGCCAGACCAGTACCATGCAGGTGCCATTGTCGAACCAGGCTCCTCGAGATGACAGGATTGAGACCACTTTCACATCATATCGCGCGAGAGCGTTACTGAGGTTCATCATAGAACTCAAAACCACGCTGGGCCGATCCGACATCCCCAGTATCTTCCACCAGATTCGCTACCACACGCGTTTTGCAGAAGCGCTGAACGATCCGCAAGGCGATGAAGGTGCTCTCTCCGCCAACAGCGAGGAAGACGAGTTGATGATTCTCGTCATCGAGAGTTGCTTTCTCGATGTCGGATACGCGGTGCTTCGAAGCCTTGCTCTATGGAGAGAGTTCGGACGCTACGAGATACAGCAGCTCGGTATATTCGCTATTATTCGTTCCACTCTTCTCAAGAACCAATTCATGGTGCTGGTCAAGTCCACTCACTACCAACTGGGCCTATTCGCAGGAAAGCGGATCGTTTCAACAAGCTCTCTGAAGTCAACCCAAGCAGAACTTGGGCAATGTATCGCATGGATCCGCGGCACAGAAGCTTCAATAATGTATGACATTGATTCGATTTTCAAGAACTCAAGCTATTGCGCAGTTCTGCAATGCATGAACATAAAAGAGTTGATGGAGGAAGAGACAGCATTGGCTGCATTGGCTCTTCATCCGACTGTTTTGTATGCACGAATGCTGATGCAGGCATCTCAAACCTCATTCATTGTCACAAAGCAGTTCGATTTTCCTTATCGTATAGAGAGCTCATCAAGTACCTCCACTCCTCAACACTCAGGTATATTCGATGTCTGCAAAGGCATTGCTCTGGATAATAGCGGAGAGCTCAACTGGACGGTGACACTGACGGCTGCGCTCGGAGAGGAGGGTTCGCAACTTCAGTATGCGAGCGCCTATATCAACACGGAGCTTGAGTCGCTGTTGGGGGTAGTCAAGCGAGATGACGAGAACATCGTGCTGCAGCGTATATTGACTTCAGGTAATCTCGTTTGGCGAATGAAGCTGGTGGAAGCGGTCACAATGCGAATCAATCTTGAAAAGGATAAGGACCGATCTGATTCGCGAAAGGCATTGATCATGCAGATGCGTGACCTGCTCGAAATGGCGGAGTTATGGCTCGCCGATCAGCTGCGAACTTCGGGTGTATCATTAGAGTCACTGGAATAGGAAACATCTTATATCATCATACAAATCATCTAATCAATGAGTTTCAATGCACTGTAGAGAGCCAAGTATGTAGTATCGAAACATGACTGGTAGCCATAAGAACTAAGAGGACAGTATGTAGTTCCTAATAATAATATTATAATACTACTACTACGTACTATACTATAATTATTATTATAAAGGACTACGTACTGTCCTAGTATTTCTTAGAGCTACCAGTCAATTTTCGATACTATGTACTTGCGGAATTGATATGATAAGGTGAAAGTTGTGAAAACGAGAGGTAATGTCATGTATGATAGAATTGAATCAACTATTGCAAGCAATCGCGTATGACTGATTGAGATAGAAGTGTCGCACTCACTTTCTGCTAATGAGAGTTACTCGAGATTTCCCCGCCGGAAAGTCATCGATTTCGCGTTGCGCAGCCATCATCGCCTTGAAGTCGATCCCGCTATTTCCGACATCGAAGTCGACGTCCGGTTCCACGCAAGCAGCAGCAGCAGACTGAGCCGCTGACTTAGTCGACTTTCGAGTTCGGTGCTTATGCACTTGCGGCACCTTCTCTGTACATCCAATAGATATTGACCGTGGGAGTGTGAACTCCTCTTCCTCTTCGTACGCAGATTCGCAACTGTGTGATGTTGGCTGCTTGGGCTTGTGCTGCTCTGTGGCGCCTTGCTTGAGCAACGTTTGGTGTGCACTGCTGATGCACCGTAAGTCCACGCACGTTGGAGAGATCTGACCATCTCCTAGGTTCTCTCGACTCATGACCATGTAGAGCAGCCTCTGCAGATCGAATTGATAGCCGAGATAATCACATGTCAGCCTCGAGCCTTCCTTGGTTGGGATCAGATGCCTTTCCTTGTTGATCTTTGTGTAGTACACTCGCAGCTTGTTCTCTTTGATGTAGATCTGAAGCTGTTGATCCACCACGCGCTTGGCATCGTTCCAGTACGTTATGAGCGGCTCGGAAGTAGAAGAAGAAGAAGCAGACATTGTTGTTGATCTTAGTAGTGTAGGATGTGTAGTGTGTAGTGTGTAATCTGGAACCAGAAGTCAGTGTGAAAGTCAAAAGGCAGAGCGCAGTACATAGTGGATGAAAAGCTCTAAGAGAAAACATCAAAAGTATCAACTATGAACTAAAAACCGCGCAGGCATGATTTATATGCAATTCTAAGAGTTTGATGTTTTCTTGGGAAAAATGATACTATAGAGAGTGATCCTGAGCCGCTGAGCCGTGGTGATCGGGTGGCGATGCCGTGGCGATAACTTTTTCGAGGATAAATGACTGGTGCACGTAGACCGTGGCGATTGAGTGGCGATAGCGTGGCGATAGCCTTTTTCAAGCGTGGCGGTAGCGTGGCG
>JARLHW010000313.1 GCA_031292075.1 Desulfosporosinus sp. | reverse complement strand
GGATCAAACTCTCCATAAAAAGTTATTTCAACTTCATTGAAGAAGATGATTCGCTCATACTCTTTTTGAAACTCTTGCGAGTTTCTCTCATTGGCTGTCCTTGTTGTTTAGTTTTCAAAGACCATTCTTTTTTTCTTGGCCTCTTAGCCGGAGCTACATATTAGCATTTTCAACTCGCGTTGTCAATGACTAATTTTCTTTACTAGGACTAACTAGCTCGAGGTTTTAACCTCTCACTCCTTCAGTCGCTGTGCGTCTTTGTGGCGCTCAGTTATAATACCATTTTCACTGTATGCTGTCAACTATTATTTCATAAGTTATTACTTTTTATTCTACTTCAGAACTAAAAAAAATATTAGCAAAGCTATTTGAATTTATGTTTACGACGCTCTTTATCCCAATATACATAAGTATAAACTCTCGCGAGAGGAGCGTGCTTGAGAATGTTTCAGCGGCCGATCATTGTGCTCGTCCGAAAAACTTGGGTTTTTGGGGCTGTAATAGGCCTGCTTATTCTATTGATTGGGGCTGGGTCACTAAAATTAAATTTTGTATTCGCTTCTGATCTAAAAAATAAAGTTATCGTCATCGACCCCGGACACGGTGGAGCTGATCCAGGAGCACAAAATTCTGGGCTTAAAGAAAAAGACGTGAATCTGGACATTTCTTTACGGTTACGAAAAGTCTTGGAGTCCAGAGGATGCAAAGTCATTCTGACTCGCGAAGTGGATAAGGATTTTTTTCTGCCTGGATATATTCTCGGACGCATGGCCAAACGAGCAGAATTAAATCAAAGGATAAATTTAGCTTCTGCAAACAACGCTGATTTATTTATCAGCGTGCATACTAATAGCTTCCCACAACGCAACACTTATGGAATGGAAACCTATTACCATTTAAAATCTGCAACAGGAAAAGCCCTAGCAGAGCTAATTCAAGAACAACTCATTCGACTACAATCAGATAACAAGCGCAAAGCTAAAGCCGGTGACTATTACCTTATTAATCAAACGCAAATGCCCGCTGTAATCGTAGAGGTCGGATTTATCTCGAATCCTCGTGAAAGAAAACTTTTGCTGTCAAATAATTACCGTGATTCAATCGCCGAAGCTATTGGTATAGGAATTGATCAATATTTCAAGAACTTCCCTCTGGGAGTTCGTGAAAGCGTGCATACTGTAGCAACTCAAGAAGGTCCACCCTCTGTCAGCAAAGATACTTATAAACTCTACTTTTTAAACTCAGATTTAGAAAGCCTTGTTCCGGAAGACCGTCAAATTAGCCGATCAGTATGGACAAAACTAGACCTCTCCCAAAAGGCAAAGCTCGTTTTGGGCGAACTCATCGAGGGTCCACTCTCAGATACTAGCGTGCGAACCATTGCCCCCAAAACAAAAATACTCTCTTTGATAATCCAAAATGGCATTGCTACTATCGATTTTAGTGAGGATATCCAAGAAAATTACCCCGGTGGAGCCTTGACTGAAGATATGACCATTAAGTCCATCGTTTGGTCAATGACACAAATCCCTGGAATTAATGGCGTGAGTATTCTTATTAATGGTGAGACCGGAGACTCCATCGGCGGAAACATTCTCTTAGATCATACCTTTAGCACTCAATCGCTATAAAAAGTGTATAATTAAGCACCGTAACGAACCTACTTTACAATGAGCCCGCCCTGCCCTACCGACGGTCTCTGTCATGTAAGTGTATCACTCATTATAATCCCTTCCCATAGGATGTTGCATTTTGTCTTAGCTGTAGTATAATAAAATAAATAAGAGTAAGAGACCGTATAAGAAGATGTCATATCATGCTATATGTCGTCCTGTAAAATAGCTCTCCTGCAAGTAGATCTGGGTTATTTCCCTGCAGGTTCTTAGTACCTTGATTCCGGTAGTTGCGTTTTCAGATCGCCTTATAAACGCTTCCGACTCCACTTAATCCCCTTCATTCTTTTTCTACGCCGACACACCGTGGATTGTGCTTTGGCGTAGATTTTTCATTTTATTTAATATAGATTTCTTATTTTTGGGAATGAAAAAGGCACGATTTATCACCGGGCCTTTTTCGTAACTCAAAAAGATCGTTTCAGTCTTTATTTTGTAAATGTTACATACTCTTGCGGTTGCACATAAAATTCAATTTCATAACGATCACTTAACCATTTTGCTTTCCATTCGTCCAATAATAAAACAGCATAGTTCTCATCTTTATCCATCACCACCGTACTCATGCTAGAGTCTGTAAGAAGCTTTATCGTCTTTTCATCTTTTTCAACCCAACGCACGATTTCAAAAGGAAGCTGTTGAATATTGACCTGAACACCATATTCTTCACGTAGTCGATATTCTAGCACTTCAAACTGTAATTGACCGACAACACCAATAATCGGAGCCTCCACACCTACATGGAGATCACGAAAAACATGGATGGCCCCCTCTTCTTGTAGTTCCTGTATCCCTTTAATGAACTGTTTACGCTTTAAGGCGTTCGCAATATTAATACGGGCAAAGTTTTCAGGACTAAAGAAAGGCATGGCTTCAAACTGAAGTCCGTCTTTTTCGGTAAGAACGTCTCCTATACGTAATAGTCCACTATCATGAACTCCGATAATGTCCCCGGCAAAGGCCTCATCGAGAATTGTTCTTTCTTGGGCAAATAATTGCTGAGGCTGCGCAAGCCGGAGGCGGCGATGGGAACGCGTATGAATCACATTCATGCCTCGTTCATAACGGCCTGAACAAATCCGGATAAAAGCAATGCGGTCGCGGTGCTGGGAATTCATGTTGGCTTGAATTTTGAAGATATACCCAGCAAAACTAGGAGTTTCCGGGTCTAGTACACCCATATTCGTACTTCGTGGTTGAGGAGCGGGTGCAAGTTCCAGAAAACTACGCAAAAAGTTAGGGACGCCGAAGTTATTGAGTGCGCTCCCAAAAAACACGGGGGTCACTTCGCCACGGTCAACTCGTTCCTGAGAAAAAGTATTTCCGGCCATATCTAAAAGTTCGATTTCCTCCTTAAGCTGCTTGAGAAGGACGTCGCCAATGCCTTCCTGCACATTCGCATCACTGAGTGCCCCGGATACAGGTGGCTTAGCACTGGACTTTCTACTTCCTTCCATAAACCGCTCAACCTGCCCCGTCTGCCGATCATAAATGCCTTTAAAATCCGGCCCCATACCGATAGGCCAATTCATGGCATACGATTCAACCCCAAGAACTTTTTCCACTTCATCCATCAAATCAAGGGGATCCTTGGCATTACGATCAAATTTATTAATAAAAGTAAATATTGGAATCCCTCTTTTACGACAGACATGAAATAATTTTTTTGTCTGCGTTTCAACCCCTTTGGCCGCGTCAATCAGCATAACGGCACTATCAGCTGCCGTCAGGGTACGGTAGGTGTCTTCACTAAAATCTTGATGACCGGGTGTGTCTAAAATGTTAATGACGTATCCCTGGTACTTAAATTGGAGGGCACTAGAAGTAATAGAAATACCCCGCTGCCGCTCAAGTTCCATCCAGTCAGATGTGGCATAACGTTCCTCTTTTCTGGCTTTGACCGAACCAGCTTCGCGAATGGCACCCCCAAAAAGAAGTAACTTTTCAGTTAAGGTCGTCTTTCCTGCATCTGGATGGGAAATAATAGCAAATGTTTTTCGGGAATTAATTTCTTGATTTAAATCCGTTTGGTTCAATGTTTTTAACTCCTTAACTTATCTTTAGTCATACATCCTATTCGCAATTTAAATATTATCTTCAAATATTGTAAGGATTCATTATAACATACCCCAATGTATATCCCAATCTATTTCCTTTCTTCTACAGACTAGCAGGGTAAAAGAAAGAGTGCCCTCTTCTGTAAAGCAATTTCATGACGTTCTCTTCCATTATCAGGAGGTATTTACCAACTCTACGTAGAATCTGTTAGCTTAGCTAACACTGATAAAGGAGGAAGGTTACATGTCTTTGTTCCAGGAGCTCTTTGAGATTCTATGCCAAGATGACTGGAAGTTTGATTTTGACAAAAAGAATGAGATCATTAAACTTGAAATTTCTGGAGTAAACACTAATTTTCATGTTTTCCTTCTCGTTGATGAAAAACAAGAATCTTTACTTTGCAATACCTATATCAAGCAAAAAGTCCCACACTCCAAACGCCTTGAAGTATGTGACTTCATGAACCGAGTTAATTATGAACTCGCCAATGGTAATTTCGAAATGGATATGGATAACGGAGAAATCCGGTATCGAACGTTCCTTGATCTTGCCGATGCGAAACCCTCAAAAGATCAGATTCAGAATATCGTTTGGACCGGAATACAAGGCTTTGACACATATTATCGTGGCTTAATAAAACTAGTTTACTGGGATTATAACGCAGAAGAAGCAATATCTTGTTGTACCGAGGAAGATTCTTAAACTCAAAACTATGTCATCGGTACGATATAAATACATATCATAATGAAATGCACAATACTGCCAGCCGCAATAAACAGATGGAATATTTCATGAAAACCAAAGCGGCTTGGATAGAAATCAAAGATTTTAGTAGCATATATGACAGCACCTAGGGTATAAGCCATACCGCCTACTGCCATGAGGATTATCGCTCCCATTGGCAAATGTTTAATTAGTTGTAAGAAAGGTACAAGCGCAATCCAGCCCAGTGCGACATAAAAAGTAGCCGAAACATATCGCGGTGCATGGATAAACCAAATTTTTAAAGCCATTCCAATAACGGCTAAGGTCCAAACTGCAGTCAGCATCGCCCATCGCCATGCACCTTCCAACCCATAGTAAAAAACTGGTGTATATGAGCCTGCAATTAAAAAGTAAATTGCTATATGATCTACCCTTTTTAGGAGAAGCTCTCTCAGAGGTGTGGTCTTAACTCCATGATAAACTGAGCTAGCCCCATAAAGCACTATCACGCTAAGCCCATAAATAGTCATGGTGACAAGTTTCGACATATTATTTTTGCTAATTATAATCAAAAATACAAGCCCAACAATCGCTGCCATAAATGGAATAAGATGTGTCCAGGTGTTTACCGGTTCCTTCATTTTTAAACCCAATAGTCTGACCTCCATTTTACTCGCACAATGTTTAAACATAACATTATTTTAAACCTTACGTCAGTGAAAATCAATCAACAGCACCCGCCTTAGCCTACGCAATATCATAGAATTGCACTTTAACGATCAAGACGTTAATCCTGTTAGTTTCTTGATTCTCATCCATATAAGGTAAGCACTCTATTTTGTAGCAATAATTACCTGACTAATTAAATTACTCTAACACATAATAGGAATGTTCCAATTTACAAATAAAACATTTTTAAAGGAGGGTACCCAGCAATGGCAGGAGAAAGAAACACTAATACACCAGCGGCCCAAGGTGCATCACAACAATTGGATCAGTTCAAGTATGAAGTAGCAAATGAAATGGGTCTACAACTCGGAGGTGACCGCACAAGCCGTGAAAACGGTTCTGTCGGTGGTCAAATGACCAAGCGGATGATTCAATTTGCTGAAGAACATCTTAAAGGCGGATCTAAGATCTGACACTAATCCGGTTTTCAAAAGATAACACGGATTAAAAATAAGAGGGATATCTAAAGATATCCCTCTTATTATATTTTGAATACCAATACTTACGATTAATTATAGGCATAATCATAAACTGACCGAAATGTTAAGATCATTTAAAGAAAACTTGGCTGACACCCGCGAAGACACTGTCTTCGCACATATTAGCCTTCTTGCAGACACTGTCTTCGTACGGGTTGGACTTCTTGTGAACCTTTGCGCAGACGAACGCCTTAGTAGCACTTATGCTTCCAGAAAGTATACAAACGAAGTTTATACTTTCTGTTTTCTGTCTAGTCCAGTAAAAAAAAGAATAGGAGCAATGCGCTCCTATTTTATCGTACCATCCGTTTCTTCAAGATGTTTTTTCTTCGAGGCTAGATGCGCTTTAACATCTTTAATTTGGTGCGGTGTAAGCTCTCCAGCATTTTCGGCTAGAAACTCTTCATTTTTATGGATGTTTCTAACGGTTAATTCCATTTTCTTTAATTCTTCATTCTTATCTTTATTGCCATCATTTCTAGGCATGATCATCACCTCAGGGATAGTTTATCCAAAGATAATGTATTCATTCTGTCTAGATAGACGATTTTCTCAACTAGAAAAAAATTTAGATAATACAATAAAAAGAACCAATGAGGTTCTTTTTATTGTGCGGATACAATTAAATATTTGTGGGGAAACGATTTACCCTACAACTGAGTACCCTGCCTCTTCAATTGCTTTAACGAGTTTTGCGCGTTCAACATCACCTTCTACAACAGCTTCTTTGGCCACGAGATCGACTTTAACGCTTTCTACGCCACTTACCCCTTGAAGTGCTTTTTCAGCTCTCATTTTGCAATGGTTACAAGTCATGCCTTCGATTTTAATAATTTGGCTCATTTTTTCACCTCCGGTTTCAGAAGTCATTGTCAGAGGCCAAAGGCCGAGTGACAAACAATTAACTTCAGTAATTTTTGTATTTCTATCCCCATTATTGGCCTGTTCAACAGCCAGCAGAGGAATTCTCGCTATGCTTTTTGTTTATTTCATCTTAAGACTAACCCTCTAATCTTTTGTCATACTTTCTCAACATTAGAGAACTGGTCACCACGGACACAGAGGAAAAGGCCATAGCTAGTCCTGCCCACTCGGGTGGTAAAAGTTTCCCTGTTATGGGATAAAGGACGCCCGCGGCAATTGGAATACCAATGGTATTGTAAAGTAGCGCCCAAAAAAGGTTTTGCTTGATTTTACTAAGTGTTTTTCGTCCTAAACGAATCGCACGTTCTACATCAAGGAGGTCATTGCGGACTAACACCACATCCCCCGTTTCCTTAGCCACATCAGTCCCTGAACCAATCGCAATTCCGATATCGGATTGGGCTAAAGCCGGAGCGTCATTAATTCCATCCCCTACCATCGCCACCTTAAATCCCTGGTCTTGATACTTCTTAATAATATTAATTTTATCTTGCGGCAGGATTTCGGCAATAACGTCATCAATTCCAACCTGATCGCCGACCATTTGAGCGATTTTTTGATTATCTCCCGTAATCATAAAGGTCTTTAAGCCTAACTGATGCAGCCTCTCAATTGCTTCTTTGGTGCTCACTTTAACTACATCCGCTAAGGCGATGAGCCCAATCACCTGACCACCTAGAGCGATAAAGCTAGTCGTTCTGCCCGATTCAGCCAGACGCCGAAAATCCTGTTCTACCACCTGGACATCGATGCTGTGCAAGCGCATTAGCTTAATGTTGCCAATCAATAATGATTGTCCTTCATAGGTGCAGGTAACCCCAAAGCCTCCTTCTTCGCTGTAATCTGCCACCTCTCGAAGAGCAAGATGTTCTTTCTTAGCCTCTGCGACAACCGCCTGAGCCAAGGGATGGAGAGAGGGATTTTCACCTGACGCAGTAATTAGGAGGACATCCTGTTTCGAATAAGAGGCATAGGGTACGATGTCCGTCACCTCTGGAGTCCCTTTGGTCAATGTCCCCGTTTTATCAAACCCAATAACTTGTAATTTAGCAATCCCTTCGAGTACAACAGCAGATTTAAATAAAATACCTCGGTTTAATCCCACCCCGCTGCCAACCATAATCGCCGTAGGGGTAGCCAGACCCAAAGCACAGGGACAAGCGATAACCAAAACAGCAATAGCAGCTGTAAAGGCAAAAACGAACGCACTATGGAACGCGAAATACCAAACTACGAAGGTGATGATTGAAATTGAGACAACCGTTGGGACAAAGTAATTGGCAATGGTATCTGCCAACCGTTGAATCGGAGGTTTTACTCCCTGAGCATCTTCCACCATCTTGATGATCCCAGAAAGCACCGTATCTTTTCCTGATTTGGTCATTTTAACTTTAATACTGCCAGAACGATTAATCGTCGCGCCAATTACAGGAGTTCCCACGCCTTTGTCAACCGGTATGGATTCCCCAGTCAGCATTGCCTCGTCTATACTGGCTTGTCCTTCAATAATCTCGCCGTCTACTGGGATTCTTTCTCCGGATTTAACGATGACAACATCACCGATTTTCAGATCTGACGCAGCTACTTCCTTTTCTTCGCCATCAACAAACAAGCGTGCTTTATCAGCCTGTAACTCTAACAGTCGTTTTAAGGCCTGACCAGCCCGTCCTTTAGCTTTGGCCTCAAGATATTTCCCAAAACGCACAAAGGTAATCAACAAAGCTGACGTATCAAAGAAATTTGGGCCTTCGAAAAAAATAGTTGGAAAAAACATGTGTAAGGTGGTCATCAGACTATACCCATAAGAAGCTGTAATACCCAATGCAACTAAGACATCCATATTGGAGGAACGATTTTTCAAGGCGTGATAAGCACCATTATAGAATGTCCAACCTGCCGTAAACTGGACGATGGTTGCCAATGCAAGAATCGTATACATCACCGATCTCGTCATAGGAAGATACATGAGCGGCATAATAGGTAAAGCTAGAATCGCACTAAAAATGAGCCAATTACGCTGTTTGAGCGCGGTACGATCGTCTTGGTCTTCGTCCTTGTTCTCAATAGGAGTATAACCAGCATCTCTTACTTGCTCAAAAATTTCCTTCATATTAACGACACTTGGATCAAACTCTACCGTAACCGTTTCACCCGCGAAGTTTACAGACACACTTTGTACTCCGGGAGTACCCCTAAGCTTTTTTTCAATCGCTAGGGCACAATTTGCACACGACATTCCGCCTACATTAAAACGTTGCTTTCCTCCGGTTTCGCTTTGCGCAGCATACCCAAGATCTTTGATCTTGGCAAGAAGCGCATCTTCTTTAACCACGTTGGGATCCATTTCCACCGTTAGTTTTTCCGAAGCAAAATTAACAGCAACCGTTTTAACCCCGGGCATCTTTTGGAGACCCTTTTCAATGGTCAATGCACAATTCGCACAGGTCATGCCACTAATTTTATACTGCTGTTTCTGCTCTCCTGCGGAAGATGTAA
The DNA here is from genome assembly GCA_031292075.1 of Desulfosporosinus sp. Lineage (GTDB taxonomy): Bacteria > Bacillota > Desulfitobacteriia > Desulfitobacteriales > Desulfitobacteriaceae > Desulfosporosinus. The sequence goes on along the minus strand of JARLHW010000313.1, from coordinate 15,184 downwards.
TGGATTCAAGAGGTATAAAGCTAGCCGTCTTTTCCTCTTCTAACTGCCCATCGGTTGGCTTTTCCATCGAAAAACCAGCTTCCTCGATTTCTCTACGAATATCGGATAGATTGACTTTATCTGGCTCCCAATCAAAGGTAGCCTTCGAATCTGCTAAAGAAACCTGGATATGCTCCACACTCGGGAATTTCCCCAAAATCTTTGTCACATCGTTGACACAATGCTGACAGCTCATGCCATAGACAGGTATTTCTTTTTCCTCACGGATTGCTTGTTTCGTCATCATTTTCCCTCCCGCAAGACGCTTACAAGATCTAGTAACTTGATCTACCCAACTAACCTTAAAAGCATACTTATCGCATCATGCGAAAGATGGTTTTAAGAACCTCATCGACGACCTTTTCATCTCCTGCCTGGAGTTGCTCTTTGACACAAGATTTCATATGTCTTTCCAGGAGTAAACGCGAAGCCCCATCTAAGGCAGATTGAGCGGAGGAGATCTGGTTCAAAACATCATCACAATAAACGTGGCGTTCGATCATTCCTTTAATCCCGCGAATTTGTCCTTCTATACGATTCATCCGGGTTACTAGCTCTTTGATCGTTGTATCGTCATGGTGGCTCGTTCGTTCTTCTTGATTTTCTCCCTCACTTTGACAAACTGGACACGAACGGACCTGCTTTTCTTCTGGTTTCATTAATTTGTCACCTCTTATGTAGATAGTATACCCCCCTATACTATAAGTCAATACAACCTTCGTGTTTATATTTTAATAGTGAAGCAGAAAGGACGGTTCGCTTGCTCCCCTTAGGGAAGCAAGCGAACCGTCCCCTCTGCTTCCTTGTCTTCGGAAGAAGGGCACGATGCATCATGCCTATTCCTATTTCTATTCGTGCTGCCCCTTATTTATCGCCTTCTTCTGGAACAATACAGATCATTGAAAAAAGTTCAGTTCCTCGGTTTGTAAACTGATGGATCATGTTTCCTGGGACATAAGCATAAGAACCTTCCTCGATCTCATGATCTACTCCATCTAAGTGCAGAATCCCTTTCCCTTTCAAAATGTAGTTAATGTGGGGCCACGGATGGCTGTGCTTTGGAGTGTAACCATCTACACCTAACTCGAAGACCCGCATTACATACCCTTTCCAGCCTTCCATGGGAGAAACAAGAACCTTTTTAAAGACATTTTTCAGAGAATCTCCTTCAAGTTTTAACCCTTGGACCTCTCTTTCATGAGCTACTATCATAGATCCAACCTCCTCTTGCTTGACTATTGCATATATTCTGCTTCTATTTCGGAATTCCTTCCTAAATTCACATAGCTTACAGCAATTTAGCCTCTGTATTCACTTCTAATTACCTATTGAGGCAGTGTCTTAGACTTACCTAAATTCCACAAGTTTTGGAATAGTCCTCTTAATTAACACTGGATTTTATCAGTTTGCACCACGACCTGGGAGGCTATATGTTAAGTTGGCTGAGGTTTTGGTCTGTTAGCCGTCCGTCATGTAAAGCAGTTGCCACGATCGCTCCGGATACGCCCATCTCTCTTAACCAAAGCAGATCTTCAAAGCCGGAAACCCCTCCGCCAATAAAAAAGGAACTTCCCCTTTCAGGTAACGGAACGTCTAGGATTCTTATGCATTCCTTAATAAGCTCTTTATTTAATCCGGCACTCGTACCGACCTTCCGTAATTCCAGCAAAATATAATGTCTAATACCGAATTCTCTCAGTAAGCGTAAGGCTTGCGGAACCTCCAAGTTACATAGTTCAGGAGCAGCGCTTATAACTTTGCTGTCTTGGGTATCGAGGCTAACTACTAGACGCTCTGCCCCGTAACAGTTAATAATCTCTTGTAAAGTGGTTAACGAAGGCAAGGTTTCTGTACCAATAATAGCTTGATCAATTCCAGTTTTTAAAATTTTCCCGACACCTGTGAGGTTAAAAACTCCTGCGTCAACCATCAATGAAATCGTGCCAAGGGTGTTTAACCCTTCAGCTCGTATCTTAGTTATGAGGTTTAAGTGATCCTTTTGCATAGAAAACATGATGGCATCCAAATCAGCGATATAGAACTCCCGAAGCCCCAATTTCCGGACGAAGGCTTCCACAAGCGGGAAAAACTCTGCCGTTTCGCTGAGAATACTCTTCACTGGTTGGTAATTTTCCCGCTCGCCTTTTACCCCATGGACTACCACTCCACCCATCAGGTCTATAGCCGGAATAACTCGAAAAAACGACTTTTTATTCGATTTCATTTTGCTAACCTCCCCCGCTGATCAAGCGCCACATTGGACTGCCAAGAGCCAAGCTACCGCAAACGCTGTTAAAGCACAGTCTTTCCGGCCGCCCAGAAGGCATTTCCACCAGGGTATTACTTCCCATTCCAAACGCCTTGCTACTTCTTCAATAAGGAAGGCTCCCTGAGCAGCTGAAATTAGACGCTTTGGCCACGGCTCCTCTAAACGAGATAAAATTTGCCATATCCCTTCCAGCACTTGCTGGATTTGCATTTCTTTGACGTACCGAGCCAGTCCATCAATCCCATTTCGGCCAAGTAGCTCCGGTTCGGAAGCGACCACCCGGGCAAGCCGCCTGGCACACGCCGCAAAATCCCTTCCCCCGCCATCAGGAGTTGCGACATCATAATCTTCTTCGTTAAGCAAACCCAGCAGCCGGTACACATCCGCGCTGATCGAAAAGTATTCACTGGTAACCTTACAGGGCAACCCGTTGACAAAGACGCTCTGAACGATCGCTTGAACCGGCGTTCGCAGCACCCCTGTGTAAACTAACTCTCCATGTAATAAACGGTCGACATCCGTTCGCCCCCTTACAGCTACCTCACCCTTTACGAGGGGGAGAATATCTGTTGTCGTGCTGCCCAGATCGACAAAGAGAGCACTACTCGTTTGGATGAGCGGACTTCGAGCCAAAGCGACCGCACTGGCCAGCCAATTGGCTGCTGCCACTTTCTGCGGAGCCATGCTTGCTTCGGTCATACTTAAGAAAACCCCATCGGTCGTCCAAACATAGATAGGGACATTGGCAAAAACAAGCTCAACCAAACGTAGGATCGCGAGTACTCCTTCCGCTTTAGACTGAAAAACATCGCATAACTCTGCCGTCATCGTTAGGGCAACACCCTGCAGGGATGAACTATCGCTTATTCCTTTTTGGTCTTGCTTAAAACGTTCTAATACTCCCAACAATCCTTCCGGATCTCTCCAAACCTCATGGTAAACAGAAGCGCCTTCGGCCCGGACGACGCTGCCACTTTTCACTTCCAGCCAGCATAGCTTGGTATTAGCTCCTCCGATATCCAGACCCAGAAAAATTGCCACTCTGTCTCCCCCTTTTCTTAATGGTTTTAAAGTATAGTTTTTAGCCTTCTAAACGATAGGTATAGGTTTTCATGAACTCCGGCATTGGCGGCAAACACTTCTCTACGCAGGTAAGCCAAAGATCGTGGGCCAGATTACCGGCAGCGACTTCTCTCAAGGCAACATAGGCTACGGAAATGCGGGAATTGATTTCTATCAGCACAGGCCCCTGAGCGCCAAGCACTAGGTCAACTCCCACAAACCCCCCCAGCCCTTCAACTGACTCACAAGCCCGCTTGGCAAGGTCAAGGACTTTCACGGACTGTGGATACTGATATGGAATTGTGATCCCCTGAAAGCAAAGCTCTTTTCCCTGAGCAATGTGTTGCAAATTCAGGCTGATGGGCATTGCCTGGCCAGCGCTGACGAAACAACTGACACTTACATTGTCTCCGAGAATATATTCTTGCACCTGAATAGCCCTGAATTCGGGCCTGGGGCAGGCATTAATCTCCACCGCCTCTTCAAATTGCTTCACGGCGCGTTCAAGTTCGTCAAGATTATTAATTACTTTTACACCTTGCCCTCCGGCACCGGTCACCGGTTTAAGCACAAGCGGCCAAGAAAAATGATCCGTTATCTTGTCCTGCCATTGCCAAGGCAAAGGCCATGATAATAGCTCAGACCGCGGGACAGGAAGACCATGGGCAGCCAGTAATTTTGTCGTCTCCCCTTTATCACTGACTAACGCCGCTGCCTTAGCTGTAGGACCAAACACTATTTTTCCTTTATCTTCTGCAATTCCAATCAGTTTGGCCAGCAAGCCTCCGGTCTCGGGAGCAATCACTAAAACAGCGTCACAATCAGCTACAACTCTTTCAAACTGATCGCAGCACGTTTCTCCCCCTTCACCGAACCAAGACACATGCACCCGGTCGGATATAAATTGGGCCATAAGATTTCGGTTGCTGGAGTGGATAATCGTGGTAATATCTAAACTAGGGAGTTCTTTAAAATCGCTCAACACTGCGGCGAGCATAGAGAATCCCAGGGAAGCCAGAGCATCGTTGCCTTCTATCCCCTGGGCAGTACAGTATTCATAGATTAAGAGCCGCAAAAAACCAACCTCCTTGTAATTTGGTTTTATCATAAGGCACCAGGCAAGATCTTGTCGTGATCGGAATTCCCGGATTATTCTCGGAAAGTTCTTTTCGCTTGCCAATTAGGGCACAAATTCGTTCATCTTAGGTTCCAATGATTCACAGTAGTAATCTGTCGGTGGACGAAAGGGCATATCTATCAACCTCATGACCCTCTTTCTTTAAATTTAAATATTTTTGTGTGAACATAATTGCCTTCTTCGTTCTCTCTTCACATAAATGTGGTGGATTATTGGGCTTAAACCCTTCTGGCCTTAGATCTCTGCAATTTAAACTACCAAACTCGTCTTCAAATCTTTTTGCAAAATCATTGCATTTATTTACTATATTCTCATTTTCGAGTCCTTTTTCTCTGCCTTGAATTCCAATAAACATTAACGAGCCTTCAACTAGTCCACATTGAGCCCCATACTTTCCAGCTCCGTGCATTCCAATTGCTGCATTAACAACCTGAGAGCATAATTTAATATGAAATATTTCTGAAAGAGTTATTAATGTTGTAGTGGCACAGTTCAAATCATCATTCCAATATAGTTCATGAACTCTTTTGTTAATAAAATCCCGTTTTTGCATATCTAATTCCTCCTCCATCGGTCTTAGCTAAAATTACAGTCCATTAAGACTTCCCCGAAAAATAAGGCTTTTTTTAAAAGCCGCAGAAAGCGAAGAGGGTCCGATTACTTCAGCGAAGGAAAATGAAAGAATAGAAGCTGGGGCAAGCGAGTAATCGGCTTTGCGGCGAGAAATTTGATAAAACTACTTAACTCAAACCTGTCATCAGGGCGCATTAAAAGACAGGAAAAATAAGTAGAAAACATTTAATATAGAGAGATAGAGGAGGGGCTTTATGGATTGGCTTGACGCAATGAACAGGGCGGTAGAATATCTAGAGGCTAACATTACTGAAAAGCTGGATATTGAGAAAGTGGCAAAAATCGCCTTATCATCCACGTTTCACTTTCAGCGTATGTACCATATGATAACCGGTGTTACTATAGCTGAATATGTGCGCAGAAGAAGGCTTACACTCGCTGCACAGGATATATTATCCGGTAAAAAGATCATCGATGTAGCATATAGGTATGGCTATGAAACGCCCGAAGCCTTCACAAAAGCTTTTGGAAAAATGCATGGAATATGCCCTTCGGCTGCGCGCGAGCTGGGAGCAAATCTCAAGGCATATCCAAAATTATCCTTCCACATTTCATTGAAAGGAGATAAAGATATGAATTATAAGATTGTTGATAAAGAAAGCTTTGCAGTAGTAGGTAAACAAAGAAGGATATCTATGGTTGACGGAGAAAACTTTATACAGGTTCCAAAATTCTGGGACGATTGCGTGAAGGATGGTTCATACCAGTGGATTAGCTCAAAGGCAGGCAAACTTGGTGTCCTTGGTATTTTTAAGGATTTCGGTAAAAATGACTTTAATTATATAATAGGAGTCGAGGAAATCAAAGATACCCTTCCGAAAGGATACGTTTCGGCAACTATACCTGCTGCAACCTGGGCTGTATTTGAATCAGTTGGAGCACTGCCTGAAGCTTTAGTGGATATTATCCGAAGAGTATATTCAGAGTGGTTCCCAGCTACCGGATATCAGCATGATTGTAGCACACCAGGGCTTGAGGTTTATCCTGTAGGTGATATGCACTCTCCGAATTACAGATGTGAATATTGGGTTCCGGTTAAGAAGTAGAAGAGATGAAACTAAGATAAGGACGGCTACCTGTTCTAGACCCAATCGAAAACAATAGCCGTCCAGGCAGTCTCTGAACATGGTTGAGACGGCAAGCTGGCGCATGCAAGGCGGTCCCTTCTCGCAGTATATAACACAAGTTTATACTTTCTGACAGTATTAATAAGGTGGAGGATGGTTTGCGTGCCAAAACCAGTCATTATTAAAATAGGTGGGAGCTTAGTCAAACAAGAAAATGGAAAAATCTTAAGTAAGCTTGGAAAAATCCTTGGCGATTATGCCAGCAAACATCCAATCCTGATTGTGCCAGGGGGAGGGCCTTTTGCCGATACCGTACGTGACTACGGTGAAAAATTAAACCTCAGCGACCTAACCTGTCATTTTATGGCCCTCTTGGCAATGGATCAAGTAGCCTTTCTGCTTAAGGAGTTTATTCCGGGCAGCCGTTTAACCGATTTATCTGATCCCACTTCACTATTTCAAATTCATTCGCACCCGGTGCCACAGATCTTATTGTGTTCCCGCTACATAAGCCTGATCCCAGCTGAAGATCTCCCCCGCTCCTGGGACGTTACATCCGATTCCATCTCGGCTTTCCTGGCCAAAAAGCTGGATGCCGCACTCCTCGTGTTGCTAAAAAGCACCGATATTGGTCCGGAGGTTAAAGAACCGGACGTAGACGGATATTTTTGTAAAATTCTCTCCCCCGCCCAGCCGGTTTGGTTTCTCAATGGCCTCTATCCGGAACGGCTGGCAGAACTTTTCGAATTCGGTGAGACGTATGGCCTCCGACTGGGGCAGCAGGGGGACGCTTACTAATTTTTTCAGTTCCGGCTATCCTTAACAAACTATATACTACATACCATACAGCTAAATCGCGCTGCCAATCCGGCCATCCTTTGTCTCCCGCCTTGGTGTAAAATGTGCCTTAATAGCCTCTACCCTAGCAGGAGTGACTCGCCCATGCAAACGATCCCCTCCGCAAGCGGCCGAACGCACTCCGATCAGATCCGGTTTTAAGTTCAGCAGGGAATCTATTTCTTCCGCCTTCAAAGAACCGGCCAGGCCACAGAAAAGCCGGCGTTCATGACAGTCGGCGATAAAATCCTCAGTTTGTTGCTTGGATAAAAAATGCGGGAGGGAAATTCCTTTTTTCTCCTCAGTATCGACAAGACATCCTTGAGCACCGCCTTCCTGGACAAAAGCGACAAAATCCTTCAAGGTCCAAACCGCACGAGGCAAGGTATCTGCGTAAACAACAGCCACCAGCGGAATTCCTTCCGGTTGAACAAACCTTACCCCTTGCCTGATTTCCTGCAAGGTTGTCACAATCTCCGACCGCGTCACCTCAGCGCAAAAGGCTATCTTCAGATAATCCGGCCGAAACTGTGCCGCTCCCAGAGCGGCCAGAGCAGCTGCCCCGGTTTTCCCCGGAAACTCGCCCAGCGCCACACTGACAGGCTTTTTTCCTTTATAGTTTCGGCAAATGTCCGCAATAATTCCGGGCAGCGGAGCTCCCAAAGCTCCTTCGGCCGGGTTCTTGATATCGATGACATCCGCGTCTCCTTCAAAGGCTGCCTGTGCCTCTGCCGGATTAATTACACTGACCAAAAGCAACGGAGCCGCTGCCGGTAAGGCAGAGGCTGATAGCTTGTCCAAAATACCCACTCCTTTAAAATCTTTCGTATTGTTCAGCTAGGTTGCGAATAGTCTTCACCGATGCCTTACCCGATGGATAAATCCAGGGGCATGCGGCTAAGATTTTCAGTCAAAGAACCCATACGGGTTTTACCCCAGTACTCTAACCCGTTTTCCAGAAAGAGCACAAAGAGGATAGCGGCTGTTATATCCGCAGTCGCACCAGGATTCAAATGGTGACCGTCTTCTCTTAACCAAGCGTCAAATACTGTGGTTTGCACCCGTCCGGCTTCCGTCCGGAATCCTCCCTTTTCCCAAGCTATTTGCGCCCTCACCTGAACTTTTTGGCTCAGGCTTGTCCCACCTTTGCGGGCAATGAGTGTATCCGGGAATTGACTCAAAATAAAAAGATGGGTCTCAGCGGCAGCCAGGGGCAACGGCAACCCGGCCTTTAGGCCCCCCTCCAGAACGGGGAGTCCAACCTCGAACACGGTATGAAACCGATTGACATATTCCCGCGCCACTAAATCCCGGTCAGAGGCTAAGCGCATTGCCTCCAGCAAGGTAATCTCTGGACTCTTTTCCAGATTAACATCATGATCCTTCGCTTGCCCTATACCTCCCGGATTAGCCAGGCGAATCGCTTCATAGACATAACGGGTGTCTTCTTCCGTAAGTCCAGCCAGAACATCGGTCATCTCTCTTAGCCAACTCTCACGCGGCTCGGTAGGTTTTTCCCCCGCAGCTGTTTTTTCACCGGTTTCCAACTGGCTCCAGGCCATGGCTAAGGGAGCCAGGAGCAGCACAATCCCCAAATTCGTATTGGTCGGAACCACTCTGTGGGTTGCCTGAATTGCCGCCAGGACGGTTTTTCCGACCCCCTGCGCTTTAACGCGCCCCAGCGGCTCGCCTATGGCGACTGCACTCAATTGGAAATCTTCCAGAAGACAATCGGAAAAATCATAAATGCGATTCACATTTCCCACTTTCGGCGCAGTGGCTTCCATAATACAGGCCGCTTGGGCAGCCCTCGCAATATCCCAACGAAAATCAGCTTTTGGCATAACTGGCCGCCTTCTCCGTTCGTTCAGCCAATTGCGCCTGGTTAACCGCATACTCGGCCACAACGCGGGCGATATTAACGGAACTCACAGATTGAAGGCCACTCCAACCCGGAATTCCGTTCGCTTCAATGATATAAGGCTGCCCGTGGCTAATCAGGATATCCACACCGACACAGTCCGCTCCTAAAATCTCCGCCGTTTGGAGAGCTAAGCTCTCCAGAACAGGATCCGGCTGGACATATTCCGCCACAGCACCACAGGCAATATTAGTTTTCCAACTATCTCCGCGACGGCGCATGGCGCCAACTACTTCCCCACCGACCACCAGCAGCCGATAATCTTCATTATTATGGGGCAGGAACCTTTGTAAGTAATAAACAGACCGACCTAACTCCAAAGCCCGAAAAACGCGGTAGGCCACCTCTGGATCCTCGACTAAAACCATCCCTTTCCCCAGAGAGCCAAAAAGAGGTTTTACGACCACCGCCTCCATACTTTTTACCGCTTCCAGCGCTTGGTCGATACTTTCTGTCACCACCGTTTGGGGAACCGGCAAACCCGCATCAGCTAGTAGTGCGGAGGTATAAAACTTATCCACGGTTTTCTCTATAGTTCCTGGCCGATTGATGATTCTTAGGCCCAAGTTTTCCAGACGATGCAGCACATCCACCCGGTAAATCACCTGTTCCAAGGATCCGCCGGGAAGAGATCGGACCAGCAAAGCATCCAGTTTTCTCAAGTTTATTGGCGCTCCGGCTGGGTCCGTGCCGATCGTTGGCGACTCCGGAATAAACGAAGTCAGCTTCTGTGGGGATACAAAGACAACTTCCACGCCCATATCTTGCAGGGCTGTCGCTAAATCTTGTCCATGGGCGCCTTTGGGGGTTCCCATAATACCAATTCGTAACCTTTGCTTCATTATGTATAACCTCTGTTTGTTTATATTTTCATCGAGATCTCTCAATTTGTGCTGATAGTTTTAACCTTCTACTCATTATTCTACAACCCTATGACTATCCCCTTCTAAGTTGGCAAAACTAGCCATATAGTGTTGAAACAGTATTTGGAAGGTGATATGATATGGACAAAGATAAGAAAAATAGTGTTACTGAGGAGGGAGAAGCTATGGCTACTCCTTTAAGCAAAAAGGAAGAAACAATTAAAGAAAAGTTAGATAGAATTAGTTCTAAAGCTTCTGTCCTAACTGGAAACGACGGCATGATCGAACTTGATCCTAGTAATCCTCAACATAAAGAGTGGTTTGAAGATGATAAATGTAAAGGGAATTAACGCCCTATGCCTGATTCAAAAGATATTTATTTAGTTCGAATTTACTACAAAGGACAATTAGGAGCTTTCAAGCCCCGACCTGTGCTCATCCTAAATAATCTTGGTAATGGATGGGTTACAATTTCAGAAATTACGTCAGTTCCTCCTAAAAATCCACCATCTCACTTTGATAAATTTAAAGAACCCATAATAAGATGGGCTGTTTACGGTTTGGCTAGCCCTTCATTTATTAAATGTAAAAATATCCACAACATCGAAACATCAAGACTTTTTCAGAGAATCGGTGTTATGAACGATGACGAGTTTATGAATATAATTAAAAAAATAGATTTGTATAACTAAACCTCAAATAAGGTCTTTTTTCTTATCTCCATGGCTAAGCAAATACCATAACAAAGCAAAATAAAAGATACATTCAAGCGGACATTTCGCCTAACGTCCTGCGTATTCTCGAAGTCTGGTTACTACATTCATAATCTCTCAGATTTTAGGAATACACTGTTGTGCTAAACCGCTGCGCGGTGGTTTTTTAAGCTCTAATTTAATTTATTTCATGAAATCATCTTTTCGTTTAATTCTATTAAATTTGAAAGGATGATTTTTTATGTCTCACAAACCCCAAGTTCTTTCATCTCATTTTCAAACTATGAAATTTGAAATGGAACTTCGAGGCTATTCTCCACAGACTCAGAACCATTATCTCTGTCATCTAAGGCAACTTGAAAAGTTCTCTAATAAGCCTGCCGTTCAAGTCAATAGTACACTAACTGATACTTTATCTGTAAATGATTCTATTTATTTGTAACTGCTTCATAGTTAGGACTCAGAACGAACTACTCTATAGTGGTAGACCAAATGACGTCCTCAAGAGATCTGGTCGAAGTGATCCGGCATGGAAAGAACGCCCGCTTCGCCTGTTACTCAGCCAGACTTCTGCCGGACTGAATATGAGGGGATCAATATCATAAAAGTTACCGTACCTCTGAAACAGTTTCTCAAAAAGCTCACCATAATCGCGTGACGCCAAGGAGGGAATCTGACCGACAAGAGAAGTGAGTGTTTCGTCGTCATCGGATAATTGGTATTGAACACTCGCCCCGTAAAGCACCGCATCGTTGGTCCGACCCAAAGCACTCAAATCGTTGGCAGCTACTGGTGGAATCGGACAAATCCCCCACCCGCTTTCAATAGTGCCCAAATCATAGCCCAGTTCCATCAGCTTATGCAATCCGGTTTCTACCGCCCGCGCAGCAATTTGCAGTGAACCAACCGGTGAAGCCGTCGGAGCAACTAAAATATAGAGATCAGAGGGTTCCCGACCGCATTTTTCCACCATCATCTTTACAACGTCTTCGGTCGGGAGCTGCCGGCTTTCTAAGCAAAAAATGGCAACGGGCGAAAGATCTGTATAACCTAACTTGGCAAAAAGCTCTTCGACCCGGACTATAGCCCGCCCCGGACCCGAACCCATCGCCGAAAACTTATCTTTTTTAATTAACCAACCAGCATACTGGGAACCCAGGCAAGCCAGGATGGGATGATCGGTTACTACTTCAACTGCCGGCCAACGCAGTCCGCCAAAATCCGCCCAGTGCATCGTTACCCGAGCTAGCCCCCCCAAGCAAATCGAAGCAAAGCTAAGCCCCGCCTCCCATCCTCCTGGGACAGCGATGCCGCAATCGATTACTTTAGCCCCCCCAATCCAATGAGCTTCCACTTGCAACTGCTCTGACCTAGCCAGCAGATCCTGGACGATGGACAGCGCCAGTTGGTTGGGACTAAGCTCCGGCACTGTTTTTAAGGACAATGACATATTAAAATCTCCCCCCTTCCCCCTTCATTGGCATCCCCGCTATAGCGGCGAAAAAGTATATCCTGATAGGGTGCCGGCAGCAAGAAACCCGCTTGGTTTAGATGTTTATACAATAAGCTCCAGGTGGTTAATCGGCATGTACAATTATAATAAAACGTGGGCAGAAGAACTTGTGGCTGAAGGAGGATCACCGTTCCGCGCACCATTTTGGCACCCGCCAGTATCCCTGCCCTACCCCGGACGAGAACCGTGCCGGCGAGCATGCCAAATCCCATCATATCCCCGCAATCTCCGCCAATGGCGATTAGGCCCCTGCGCATGCGCGCTCCCAACATTTGTCCGGCATTGCCTGTGATGAGTATCGTACCGCCTGTCATTCCCTTGTTTTTCCCGCGATAGGCGGCTCCGACAAAATCCCCTGCAGAACCTTCGACCTTGATTAGCCCATTTTCCATATGCGCGCCCAACCAATCCCCGGCATCCCCCTTAATCACAAGGGTTCCCCCACGCATCAACGCTCCGGCATGAAATCCCACTGATCCCCCAACAATCATTTCTCCGGCTCCCATTCCTTGTCCGAGCCGCTTAAATCGGGAAAGATCCCCTTTCAAAACCAACTGTGCCGGTTGCCCAGAGTTTTCTATTTCCACATCAAAATAGTCTCCAACCTCTTCCCGGCGGTTTCCGCACCAAAGGGGTAAGCTCTTAATCCCTTCGACTTCCTTGCCGGTTACGTTCTCCGGGTTAATGCTTTCCGCTTCCACCGGGAAAGACGGGACTCTTTTTAAGACAAGTGTGACAAGCGTTAGAGGAGTTTTCATGGGGTACCTCCGATCATCAAGCTAAAACATCCTTCAGATGAAAATGATGCTTTCCTAAGTGTCCTCCATAATTACCGGCGGTAATACGACGAACCCCTGGTACTTCGGCTGCCGCTCTTATCCCCAGCCGCATCCCCTCGCTCACAGACTCTGAGGTTATGCCGTCAATCACAATTTCCAACACGGAATTGACTCCCTCCGGCAGGAAGGTGTTTTGTCCGTCGGCTAGCAACCGTCCCCGCAGGGTTGGACAATATTTTGTATTCGTTGAGGCTATCAGAAATTTATACTTTGATCTAACCTGACTGCCGCTGCGCACTACACCGCCTGGGAACGGGAGAATAATACCGCGCACAGACTGCATGCTTTGGACCGCGGCCTCCGCGGCGGTGAGCGCAGCCTCAGCGTTTTCAGCCAGAATCAGGAAGTTGCCGCCGCCAATCCCTTTGCCGACTGTAAACTCTTCTTGGACTAGAAATTCCCCTTCCATAACGGGAATTCGCCAGTAGCGACGGTTTCCAATCAGCTTACTTGCTTGGTAGCCGTCTCCGAAGTAACGCAGCTTTCCTCCGACTCCGAGCTTACTGAGGTTCTCCCTTTGTCCTGCCAGTTCCGGCAATTCTCCGTCGTAGCAGGCCGAGGTCGCGGACGTCATAATCGCCTGACCGATCCGCTTAATTAACTGTTTTCCCAGTTCTTCTTGGGACATTGCAAAAAAAAGACAGTCCAAGCCGAACCGACCGTCCGGAGAATTAGGCGTCTCTCCCTCGATCCCAGCTTCAATACCACAACCGATCACTGAAATAGCAAAACCGGTGGCGGCCAAAGCAGCATGGCGGGCCCATGTTTCATTAACTGCTGTGACCGTCACTCGGGCGCAGCGCATCGTAAAGGCTTCGGCAAAGGTATCCTCAATCTCTACCCCGTTTAAATACATGGAATCACCTCCGAGCGTGCCACATACTCTTCTTCGACCGGGAAATTAGACAAGGCCACCGTATAGTAGTTCGAAAAATTATCCGCCAGGTCGGAAGGTAGTCTGATATCACCTTCCGGATTGACGTAGAGCGTCCGCCCCGGGCGATCCCGGAGAACCTCTCCGTTACGCACAATCAGCTCTCCGTCTTTTAACACAAACGACGGCCGGGAAAACATCGCTTGTTTGTCATCTTGCAGGCGGTAAACCGCAACATCAGCCTGAGCTCCTTCTCCCAGGTGCCCTTTATGGTGAAGCCCCAGGGCCCTGGCCTGGCCGGCTCGGGTAATTATGGCAATCTCCTCAAGCGTGTATTCCCGGTTAATATCCATCAGATTGGTATAGCGATAAGCTTTCGGGTGTAATTTCCCAAGCCACTCCCGGCGGTAATCTACATCCATAAGCAAGCGGATAATCTCCGGGTAGGCTGTAAAGGGTCCCGCGTTAGGATGATCCGTCGTCAGGAAAATCTGCCAGGGGTTTTTAACCAATAAGAGAAGTTCCAGGCCAATCGACCATTGGATAGCATTCACCAAATTGCCGGGACGGTAGGTTAGCGAAACAATCCCGGATCCTGTCTCCATCTCAATGTCAGAATTCCCCCATTTGCTTCCTGTCAGCCGGTGCAGATTAAATTGTACAGGAGCATCCGCCGTCATCGTTGTCGCAGGGCCGAAAACAATTTGCCCGACATCACAGGTAAATTCCTGATGCTGGTTTAGATACTCCGCAATTTTGGGGGCAGCTGATTTAATGCCCCCCCGTTCGGTGCTGCCATAGGCGTGAAACTGCAAGTGCGTATAATGCACCCGGTGGCCTTCAAGGGTACGCATTGTTTCCAGAGTCGTTTCGACATTGCCTGGTTCTCCGAGGTGGTTGGCATGCAAATGCAAAGGATGGGGCAGGCGCAGTCCCTCCACCGCCTCAACCAGTTCAAGCATGATCTGCCGCGGCGTTACGCCAAAAGGGGGAACAGGGGAGTCTAAGCCGGTCGCTCCCTGGCCCCATTTCCAGCTTTCAACTCCTCCCGGGTTTACCGCTTTCACGGCATACCCTTTACTGCTCCTTAAAAGCCAGGACACCAGAGCGCGCAGCCTTTCTTTGCGCCCTTGGAGATCCGGTTCACTGAGGATTTTCATCATCATATAGTTATTGCCCATTAGGGTATAAAAACCTTTATCAAGAAGAGGGGTATCCAGAAGTTCCTCATGGGCCTGCCGGGCCTTCAAAGGCGGCACCGCCGCTTCAAAAATCGTTGTATACCCTAATCCCGCATAGAGATAGCCGGTCAGGAACGTGCTCGGAACCGTGTATCCCGTGCCGCTGCGTGTGGCTGGTGTCCTGGCTCGAAAATGCTCATAATGGTCTTCCGGAAACATAATCCGGGCGCTGTTT
>JARLHW010000037.1 GCA_031292075.1 Desulfosporosinus sp. | reverse complement strand
TTTCTCCGAATAAGGTCATTATTTTGCCGTAATAACGCAAACCAGTTTGAGTTACCCTATCATTAAGGGCATACAGATCACTGTCAACATCCACCCCGATGATCCCGTTGGGTGCCACTGTAAGAAATGAAGCAAAGGCAAGACGCTAGCTTAGCATTGTCTTCCAATACCCCTCCAAACCGCGCGGTGAAGCCCTGTTTTTCCAGCTGCTGCATTATATACGGCGAATTTGTATCCTCAATCTTACCGGCTATTACTTCTGCCCCGGAAGCAAAGACTATTGCTCTCCGAGCCACCGCCTCGCTGACCTGCCTAGCCTGATCTGCCGAAGTTCTAAGCACTTCTCCAACTTCTTTTGGATCCAGTGCAATAAATCCTAAAACACCTTCCGAATGTATAGCTGCATTCGGCCCCATCATGACTCCCTGAAGACTTGCCAAGCCTTGGAGAATAGTCTCTCCTTTGCCAGCTACCGCGTCCGGTTTGACTTTCTTTTGCAAAATGTCAAAAGCCAATAATCCCGGTCGCACGTCAACAACCATCACTTCCTCCGGCAGCAATCCCAGCGCTTGGGCAGCAACCTCTGCAACCTGACCTAAGTTGGCATTGTCCAGGTCAATATCATCGATCCAAAAGGTTGTTTTCTCCAACAGATCCCACTCCACCATTAACGATCCTCGCCTTCCACATCAAGACTAAAATCAAGTAACGGAGCATCAAGAATAGCCCGACCAACATCAATAATGTCCGGCCCAAGTGCTACGATGTCAGCTAATTCTTCCGCAGACACCCCGCCTGCAAAAGCCAACTGTACACTTTTTCGCCAGCCATCGGCTATAGCGGTAGAAATAACAGCCTTAAGATCTTCCAGAATACCGGTATCAACCATCAAAATGCCTGCCCCAGCCTGTACTGCAGATCTGGCCTCTTCAACAATACCTTGGCCCTCCCCTCGCAATTGGGCAACTATTAGCCGATCTGGGTCAAATAATTTTGCCTGACCCACGGCAGCGGCAACTCCTCCAAACATCCGAATATAGTTTTTGTCTAAATAAACAAATGGTTGTTCGGACATCCGGAGTCCTGCCCCACTTGTTATAACCGCCTGGCGTAGTTCTCCCTTAGTTGCTTGACTTATCTTTTTCCAAGCACCGCAAACTACCTTTACCGGACTGGCCTTTTTTACTATGTCTACAGTAGCAGTGGCTACTCCAGAGGGTTTTCCAATGGCCCCCATAAGTGTTTCCTCTGCCTTAGTAACCATCTCAGCATCGCCTCTTGCGACAAATACCGAAGTACCGGGAACTAGCAACGATCCTTCCTGAGCGACTGAAATAACTTCCAACCCGAGGTCAATCGCCAGTTCTTTTACCCTAGCTACTCCTGACAGTATTCCATTTTCCCGAGCTCTGATTGCGAACGAGTAAGACCTATCTTTGAGTGGTTTAAACAGAAACTCTCTCAACTCCATTGCAATCACCTCCTCTCATATAATCCCCATTTTTTATGACCTATATCCCAGACTTGTCGAGATCTCCTGTCCTATCCTTATTACTCCCGCCCGGCCTGTCAATCACTGCTGTCTGCCTATAGTTTTTCTCTTCCTTATTGGACGGTTCTTAATCAAGAATAGTCAGCACAAGATTACCTGTATTTTTCACCAACACTGTATCCGTGATACGAGGACCACCAAATCGAGGTTCATAAATTGTCGGAAGCAACAGGTCCACCACCATATTTTCCTGAATAACATGGTCTATTCCCTTTCCAATAACGGGGTAAAACTCCGACTGTCTGATTCCTACGCCATAGCCGATTATGTCCATAAACATCTTTGCATAGCCATGGTCGTGAACAACCTTAAACGCTTTGTCGTAAATTTCACCGGAAACAGCCCCCGGTTTCAATGCTTCTATCGCAACTTTTTGTGCCTCGATGAGCAATTTATAAATATCAATTGTCTCCCTCGCAACTTCTCCTAAAAATGCAGTACGACACATTTTAGCTACATATCCTTTGTAAGACGCACCCAAATGAATTACCACAGGCTGATTATTTTCAATCACATAATTGCCGGAGTAAGGATGTATCAGTTGCTGGCGGTCGTGTCGCAACACCTGCATGCGGAATGTTGTCCCCTCTGAGCCCGCTTTGCGCATGGCATACTCGGCCTCTGCAAGAATGTCTGTTTCTTTAATGCCCGGCCGAACGGATTCCATGGCCGCTTTCATACCTACTGCAACAAACCCAGCAGCTTTTGAAATGTAATCAATTTCCTGTTCACTTTTGATTGAACGCAACCTGTAGCATACTTCAGCAATATCACCGAAGTACATTCCGGGTACGGTATCGCGTAGGCACTGAAAATCCTTCAAATTAATAAAATACCTTGTAAATCCGATTCGCGGATTTGGGATGCCCATATGCAGTACCATGTCAGCAGTTTTCTGGCTGACATTCTCGTTTGGAAAGAAATAAGGAACCACTTCTAATCCTGATTGATCTCGCATATGGCGAGCGTCCAACCACAAGCAGAGCAGTTTCGGCTCACCTTGCGCTGGAACAATCAGCGCTCCTCCTTCAATGTCTTCACTGTTTGCAAAGTAGATTAGGTTCTCTCTATCCATAATGACCGCGACATCCAGTTCGTGAACCTTCAGTTCCTGTTGGAGCGCGGCAATTCTCTTTACAACAATTTCGTTCATAAACACTGCTCCTCATTATTGAAAAAAAGGGGGATATTATATTGAAACCCCCTTTTTCATACTCATAAAAAGCCTACTGAACAGTTGTATTTTTATTTTAGTGTACGGAAACAAGCACTATTGTTGTTACGTTAAAAAATCTGGCATTACGCTTTTGATTCCAAAATAGAAAGATCTACACCTCTTTGCTTAAGCCACTTCGGCAGAAGTTCCTTATCAACCTTTTCACTAACTAGCGGGGCTTTTTCGATCAAAAGCTTAGCCAATGATTCGCTGACATTTAGACCGCCCATAGCGCCGTCAAAGATAATGACTTGATCTGTTCCGCTGACATTGTACGCAAATTCCATCGCGTTCTCTGCGGTTCTAGCGGTTACGGCATAATCCATATAGCCAATATTCATCGAATCCGTATCGAATAGTTTTCCCTGCTCATCTCCTACGACGACTGTGGGAATATTTTTAGAAAAGAATTCGGAAGGATATCCTGTCCATGCATAGTTGTGCACGCACATTTTGATCGCAGGGTTCATCGGAGGCGTCTCAGGCAGTAGCGGTTTGCCGTTCTTACGATAGAAAGCCTCGGTATACCAAGTGTAAGGGGGTAGCGGCGTATTAAGGTCATACAAATCGGAATTAGCGCCTAGGAAATTGGCATAAATAACTCCTGCCGAAAATACGTACGGTACCGGGCAAGGGAAATCCAAAACCGCAATGCACTTGTCAATTTCTCCGAATAGCGTCATAATCTTTCCATACAGCTGGCACCCGACAAAGGTTGCACGGTCGTTCAACGCATACAAATCGTTGTCACAGTCTGCACCGATCACGCCATGCGGTCCACAGTTCAGAAATGCGGCAAAGGCGAACTTACTCTGAACAAACTCGGACTCAAAAATCGCACGAGCTGTAAAGTTTGCAGCTCGAGGGCCGAGATTCTGATGATAGGTACTACGGGTTTCGCAGCGCGCGTAAGACATGCCAAACGGTTTTACTGCTTTATCAACCTGTCTGTGGAAATGAACCTCACGAACGTCAGTATGATGCGCATGAATGATCCAGTTCGCGTCGTAAGCCCTCTTGAGCCCGTAAAGAGTCCCGATTTCCGTTTCAATGGGAATCCCTTCATCGATTGGCGCTATCCCGACTGCTTTTCCCTTATAATAGGTATCTAAGCCATAACGCTTCATATATTCTTCCGTTTCACGGAAGCGCATGCCTACGCCCGCACGCAACCGAATATCCGTGCAGCCGGTTCTTTCTTCTACAACATCTCTGATTGCCTTAAGCAACTCCGCATAGGGGTCGCCGCCAAAAAGAGTGAATCCATGGTGGGAAGCCAAGACATTAACGGAATGTTCCGGTTTGATCATGCTCATGTCGACGTTCATCAGGGCATCATGGACAGCTTGACGAACATTTTTGATTGCATCCGGTCCACCCGGCAGGAGCACAGGAGGTAGATCTGGGAACAATTCGCGCAGATAAAGAGAGACCATTCCAGGAAGTTCGGAAACACGGGCTTTTACAAGTTCTGGTTCAATGCCATAAATAGAAGGTTTTGGGGGAATCGGCTTAATTGGTTCGTGCATCAAATCTTTATAATTCATTACATTTCCTCTCCTTCCGGTTTGGTATTAACAACGCGATCTAATAATTCTCTATCTTCTTGAAAATAGAAACCTCTCTTACTGTATTTCTCAACTACGGTTTCAGGAAGCGTCCAGGCAGTAGGGGTAATTCCATACCACTGCCAACCCTTTTCATTGCGTTTCAGTTCAATGCCCGCAGCTTCAATCATACGGAGCAGCGGCTGTACACATTCAATCGTGCAACCCGTGCGAATACCCGTTCTTGACGATACTTCTTCAGGGGTTTTTGCTCCTTCTAAGATAGCAGCGGCAACTTCTTCAGCACGCACACCCACACAGTAACATAAGATCTGTTCCGGATTGAGATGAGCCTTTTCACACATCTCACGAATTGTTTTTGCATCATGCTTGGAGGCGTCCACTCCAATGGTAAAGGGTTCCTCACGCTTAACCATTTTAATAGCATAGAATGGGCAGCGGGATTCGCAGTTGGTGCAACCACGACATTCATCCGCCTTTACATTTGCCTTTTTATCAGAAACTGAAATCGCTAAAACAGGACAGACTTTTTCGCATACTTTACATCCCCTGCACAAGTCATGCTGTACTTCGGCCAACAGGGTTACTTTTTTCATCTGTTAAACCTCTCCCTTCTTCTTATCAACTCTTTTCTAATCGATAACATGCCCACCTACTTATTGTTTAGTCTTCTGAGATAGCTCATAAGCAACATCTATGATCATGTCTTCCTGTCCGCCTACCATCCCCCGGCTGCCCAGCTCAACAAGAATATCCCTAGAATTTAGATGATATTTTTCAGCGGCCCTATAGGTGTGGAGTAAAAAGCTGGAATAAACTCCTGCATAGCCCAGCATTAAAGACGCCGTGTTAATAACCTGCGGACGCTGCATGATCGGCTCTACAATTTTCTCCGCAACGTCCATTATGCCGTACAGGTTAACCCCTGTGTCATATCCTAGGCGATTCAGCACCGCACACAAAACTTCATTCTGAGTGTTTCCGGCACCCGCACCCAGACCGCGGCAAGTGGTATCAATATAGGTCGCGCCCTCTTCCACTGCAGCAATTGAATTTGCAACGGACAGGCCTAAATTGTTATGAGAATGGAAACCAATCGGAATATCAATGGCATTTTTAAGCGCACTGACTCTGGCGCGGACATCATCCGGTACCATATAGCCCGCAGAATCCGCAAGGTTTATATAATCGGCGCCACAGTCGACAAAAATTTTAGCTTGCTCAACCATCTTTTCAGGCGACGCCATATGGGCCATCATCAGGAACCCTACCGCCATCATCCCAATACTCTTGGCGTATTTGATATGCTGAATGGCGATGTCCGCTTCAGTTACATGGGTAGCAACACGCACAGCCTGCGCGCCATTTTCCTTCGCTTCCTGTAAATCTTCTATCGTTCCAATTCCGGGAAGCAGCAAAACCGTTAGCTTTGCATTTTTAACCACCTTGCTCGCAGCCTTAATCAGTTCCATGTCATTGGTTTTTGAGAACCCATAGTTTACGGAAGAACCAGCGATACCATCTCCATGGCTCAATTCTATCAGGCTCACGCCAGCCTTATCCAACCCTTCTGCAACTGCGGTAACCTGATCAATCGTAAAACTATGACTGACTGCATGACTTCCGTCGCGAAGCGTTGTATCAACAATATTGATTTTTCTTTTTTCCATTGCGGTTACCCCTCCCTGCTCAGCAGATTTTCTGCTACTTTTTCGGCAACTGCGACCGCTGCCTGATTGATGATATCGAGGTTCCCTGAGTAAATTGGCAAAAAGTCGCCGGCACCCTCAATCTGAACAATTACGGTAACTTTATTTCCATCTACAACAGGGGGAAAGCGCAGTTTATAACCCGGCACATATGCCTGAACCTGCTTGACAATGTCATTGACTGATTCAATAATTTTTTTCTCATCCGGATTCTTTACTAGACAATAGATTGTATTGGTCATCATAATAGGCGGTTCGGAGGGGTTCAGAACAATGATCGCTTTTGCTTTGTCCGCACCGCCAACAATTTCAAGCGCCTTCCTGGTCGTCTGAGTAAACTCGTCGATGTTGGCACGGGTTCCCGGGCCTGCACTCTTAGACGAAAGACACGCTACAATTTCTGCATACTCGCAATCCGCCACGCGGTTAATTGCATACGCGATCGGGATCGTTGCCTGTCCACCGCAGGTTACCATGTTAAAGTTATCGACATGCACCAGATTGTCCAGATTGACACAGGGAACTACATAGGGCCCTACTGCAGCAGGAGTCATATCCAAAACAATTTTTCCCGCCGCTTTCAATATTGACGCATTATGCAAATGTGCCTTCGCACTTGTCGCATCAAATACAATCTTTATATCGGGGTCTGCCGCTACTGCGTCAACACCTTCTAGGGAAGTCTTAAAGCCCAGTCCGGCTGCCCTTTTAATCCCCTCCGATTCTACAATACCAGCCATCAAATGCATTTGCAGATGTTTGCTTTTCATAACCTTATACATCAAATCAGATCCAATGTTTCCGGGACCGATGATACCTACCTTAATTTTCTCCATTCCACTTATCCTTTCAATAATGTTATTTAAATTTTACTGTTACACTTCCCAAGCCGTGGAAGGTTACAGTAAAGCTGTCATTTTTTGCGGCTGGTAGTGCGGCGGTCAAAGCACCCGCCATAACGATATTTCCCTCTTTGAGTTCAATATTAAATTCGGAAAGTTTATTTGCTAGCCAGGCAACCGCCGCTGCAGGGTTTCCCCACACCTCAGCGCAGGTTCCGCTGTTGACCAGTTCCCCGTTCTTTTCTAACGTCATGCCAGTTAAACGCATATCCACATTTCCAATCGGCGTCATTCGTCCGCCTAAAATAAACCGCGCACTGGAACCATTGTCAGCAATAGTGTCGAGAAGCGTAATCTTCCAATCCTTAATACGGCTGTCAACGATTTCGATTGCTGGAACCACCCAGTCGGTAGCATTATATACATCCGCGATTGTTACACCAGGCCCGCGCAAAGTCTTTTTAAGACAAAACGCCAGCTCCCCTTCAACCTTAGGCTGATTCAGTTCATCTATTGGGCAAAAATTCCCCTCCAGCACAAGCATTTTGTCGGTCAGGTGACCATAATCGGGTTCATTCACATGCAAGAGATTTTGCATTGCTTTGCTAGTCAACCCTATTTTCATGCCAATTACGGTTTCCCCTGCGGCTACTTTTTTTGATACATTTTCGAGCTGAATGGCATAAGCATCTTCCACCGACATATCCGGATTGGAAGCGGTCAGCATTTCAATCTGATAGTGTCCCTTTTCCGCGTCAAACAATTCCTGGGCAATTTTCTTACAGTCCATACTCATTCTCCTTTTTTAATGCTTATTTAAACCATGATGTTCATGGTGAAAACGCTTTTTCATTAGCTTTTCCGCAAGCACCGCGGCAATCTTTTGTGCAGTGACTTCTTTATCACAGTTGTTTTTTAAACATTCTATTAATACCCCTGCGGCAAGCTGGACTTCGTCGTTGGGTCCAGGGAAGGAAACCATCATGGACGGACCCACTGTTCCGACCGCAATTCGCACACCTTCCTTGACATGGCGTCCCGTTCCCTGTTGAAACTTGACAATGTACGGCGTCGCTGCCTGCGGATCGACCAGCAGCATACTTTCCACAGTTTTGTCCTTGTCCTCGGCGCCTACACCGCCGGTTGTAACAATCAACCCAAACGCGCGGGAGACCGCATCGGAAAGCTTAAATTCCATATCGTCCAAATCGTCTTCCATAATATCCCCGATGGTCACTTTATAGCCTTCTGTTTCTAAAAGGTTTTTTAAATAGGGAGTATTGGTGTCCTCTATCAAATTCTGTTTCAGTTCAAAGCCAGTCGGAAAGATGATCGCTCGTTTTGAAATGCGCTCTTTGATTTCATCCACCATGTGGTTGACCGTCCTGCTCATTTCGACCGAGTTTTCCCCTTCCAGACAGATTAGACCGAGAATCCCGTTGGAGTGCAGACAGGAATCCTCGTAGAGGCGTACGCCTTTCAGTTTGGAAATCGCGTCAAGCACCGCCCGCTCTTTACCAACAATATTTTCGGTGGGAATATCGTTTTCCATAATGTCGAGTGTAATATGGTCCGGACGGACATCCACCACCAGCACTTTACTTCTTGCAAGCCCCAGCACATCCGCCACCGTCTGTGCGAGCTGAGTCAAATTTACATGTTCGAGTGTAATATGGTTGACCCAGAGTTCTGTTTTTTCCAAAAGATTCAAGCCCATCTTCTGTATCTCCTTTCGTCTTACACGTTCAAATTTCAACATCAAGTTTAATATTTTTCCATCTTCCCTATGATTTATACAAATAATACGGTAGAAAAATATCATTGGTGGTTCGTCATTACCGAACGCCGTTCGGGATTTAATCTTGAAAAAATAGCGTTCCTTTATACGCCACTAAGAAATTCATGCAATTCTCAAATAAAATAAATGCGATATTCGTCATTGCCGAATATCGTTCGGTAATGACTCTTGAAAAAATAGCGTTTATATACGCCACTTTAACCCTGTTAAAAAAAAGTTTCATGCAATTTTCAGTTAGATTTTATCCTGCACCCTAGCCTTTGTGAAATCTGAAGAGCGTGATATTGTACATCCTTCGCGATAGCCTCAATTTGTTCTAATGGCAACCGCACCGTCGAAGCGGAAACACTGATGGCCGCCACCGGCTGATTCATATAATTGAAAATTGGTGCCGCGATACAGCGTAGGCCAGTCTCAATTTCCTCATTGTCAACAGCATATCCGCATGAATGAATACGCCGTAATTCACAGTATAATTCCTCAGGATCCGTAATCGTATGCTCAGTATATTTTTTAAAATCCCCTTTTGCAAAAGCATGTTTCAGTTCATCATCGCTCAAAAAAGCCAAGATTGCTTTGCCGACTCCTGTACAATGCATAGGGGCGCACTTACCAGTCTGAGAATAAACAATCACAGCCTCGGGGGCATCAACCTTATCTATATAAACAATCTCATCACCATAATGAGCAGCCAGATGTACAGTGGTGTTGTATTTACTGCCAAGTTCTTCACAGGACCCCTTGGCTTCGTTTCGTAAATCCAAGCGGTTGTACACCAGAGTGCCAAGCTCAAAGAGCTTGATTCCCAATCGATACCGTTTTGTTTGCGCATTCTGTTCCAAATAACCTTTTGTAAGCAGTGTATTAACCAACCCATAAACCGTACTCTTGCTTAGCTCCATTCTTTCGGAAATTTCTGAAATACCTAATTCGATCGATTGCCCTTTAAAACATCCAAGAATACCTAACGCCCGATCTACAGACTGCACAATTACACCTGTTGCACTGATCATTAATATTTTCCTTTCAATTCAAAAAACCAAAGCCATGATGTATTAATAAAAATTATACCTTATAATTCAGATTATAAGGTGTGATTTTAAAAGAGTCAATAAAATTCTTTTAATTGAGTTAGTTTCATAACCTATATCCCTTGATATAGGCGGACTTTTTACCCGCAAAAAGAGGAGTACCTCCCCAAAATCTCGAAAGTGTAAGTGACCAAACAAACACCGAGAGGTTGAAAGGAGAACTCCCAATGTTTAGTATTCGCCAAGAAAGTTTATTTTCCTTGGAAGAAATTTTAGAAATGTCTCCGAAAAAATCCTATCCACTTCTATTTGATCCATTGGATATTACCCCTTTGTTGAGAGCGGTCTCCAAGAAAGCATTATTTGGAGCTCCAACACGACTTAACTATTCATCCATGATCTACTCTTTATTCATTCGAGTCATCGTAAGAATACCTACGATCAAAGACTTACGAAGGCGGCTGAAAAATAGCTTAGAATTTCGTTTGGACTGCGGTTTTACGCTGGCAGACTCAGTTCCTAGTGAGGCTTCCTATTCTCGGATGATACAAAAAAATCCATGCCTCATCTGCTTTAGGGAAAATCCAAAATAACTTAGTGTATCAAGCGTTTCAAGAGGGCTTCATCGATGGTGATGTTATCGCAATAGATGCCACTCATATTGAAGCGAGAGATCGATTGCCTGAGAAAAAGAAGGTAGAAGAGGTTCCCGTCGAGCAATCTCCCAAAAAACGTGGACGAAAACCTAAAGCGGAACGGGAAAAATGGCTCAAAGAACAACAGGAATTGGAAGAGAAGCGCCCTCTCTTTGAGAAAAAGATTGAAGCACAACTTCCTCTTGATTTTGCAACGATAGAACAGTAAATCCCGCAAGTTCCTCACTGGGGAATTAAGAAAAACTCCGAAGGAAAAAACGTTTTCTGGTACGGCTTTAATGTGGGCATCTTCTGGTGGATTGTAAAAGCCAATACATTTTAAGTTCCTTACTCTCCTCAGGAAATGTTAATAACGGGAAAATGGCCATTCCGCTGCTTAAAGCGTTGAGTGAACTTCATCCCTATGTGAAACCATCTTATGCGCTCGCTGATGCTGGTTACGACTATACTCCCATTTACAAACAAGCTCAAACCATGGGGATAAGGGCACTCATTGATTACAATCCCCGAAACGAACAGCTACCAGAAGACAATGACAAATACTTTCGGCCCAAGTGTCAGAACGGTCATTCCTACCGATATGATAGCTATGATCCCCAATATGACACTTTGAAATATACTCAACCCAAGGAATGTAAAGAATGTCCTCTAAATGAAGGCGGCACGTGTCAAAAGGTATTCAAGGTTAAGGTTTCAACCGATCCCAGAAAATACATCGTTCCAGCCAGAGGAAGCAGTAGTTCCTTTGAACTTTATAAACAAAGAACCGCCGTAGAACGAGTAAATGCTTACCTCAAGGAGTACTTTCAGTTAAACAACATCCGACATCGAGGAAAACTAGCGAAAGTCGATTTTGAAATTTCTATCTTGGCCTATACCCTCGGTAAATTAGCCGTAGATCGTTTAAACAAGTCGAAAAGGATTGCCGCTTAAGCTTTTTAGAAAAGTTGGTTAACAAGATTCTGGAGGACTTGCCTTCGGAAATCAAACATTATGAAATTGACTCATATATAAGTGATTTCAAGAACTCAATTGAGTTTTAGGCAGACAATCATATCTACAAAAATACATATACCACTTATTAAATTTTTACTAACGTTGCAGAGAATTACTTGGAGAATTCTCTTGAATGCCATAAAAGTTACCGACTAAAAGCTCCCAACAACGAGAACGTTGTTGGGAGCTTTAGTCCGAATTCATATTTCCCAGTTAGTGGGACCCTACCGCTATAATGACATTATCTCGGATCTACATTAAATTTATAGCCATGAAAAGTGTCCCCACATTCTGGTGAGGCACTATATAACAAATACGCATCAGAGCTTTACTGTCTTTGAGTTGTTTCTTTAAGCTCAAGCTTGTGGATACGATCCACCAAGTCTTGGTTACGTGTTGTAATAGCATCGTTCTTCTGGGCCAGGGAATCGAGCTTGGAGTTATATTCATCCCTCGTCTTATTAATCGCTTCCAAGACGCGCCGATCTGCCTCCGTAATAGCCCTTTCAATCTCTAGCTGGTGAATATGCTTAAGCTGATCAATGTCTTTCTTCGCGCCTTCCTGAGCTTGCTGGACTGCTTTTTCTCTTTCCTGTGAGATATCAGATATGCGAGCCTGTGATGAATCAAGAAGCTCCTTATACTTAGATAGCTCGGCTTGTAGTCCATCAGCTTGGCGCTGGAGAGAGGTCTTATCCTGACTAAGTTGTTCAGCTTGCTCCTTAAGCTTCGGCATAGCTGTCACTTTGGCCTCTAACTCCTCATTCTTATGGGTTAACACGTCGATTGTAAGTCTTTCTGATCTAGCTCTATCAGTTAAATCAACTATTGTTTCATTCGTTTTTTTCATCTCTTCAATTAATTCCATTTGCTCAACTCTAGCCTTATCTCTCTCTTGAATTGCTAGTGTTTTTTGTTGCTGTAACTCATCAGTTATTTGTTTATGCAGCACGTTCTCCTGATCGATTCGTGAAGTATAGTCTTGCTTGACGTCCTGGTTTTTCTGTACCAAATTCATAAATAAGTTTTCTGCTCTACTCAGATGATACCGAACCTGCTGAACATCTTCAGTCCGTTCTACTTCTGTCCCCTGCAGGGCCATAATTTTATAATTTGTCACCATCGCCTCAAAAAGTTCTTTCGAAGGGAGTCCGGTTAAACGTAGAAGCTCATTCAATTCATCCTTCACGCCAGCCGTTGTTTTCACGGAATATGTATCTTGTTGGTGGCTTGTTCGCTCATTTTTAGTTCTCTCCTCTCAGATTTATGGTAAACCCCAAAACACTCTATAATGCATGGTACACTATTTTTCAAAAGATTACAGTTTCCTCCATCGAGCATTCCGCCCCTGCTCGACGCATTCAATGGTTCCATTATGACTTGAATCATTTAAAATCCTTTGAATAGTTGGCCGACTGACTCCTGGACAACGTTCCTGGATATCCTGAATAGTAAAATCTGCAATAAAGTGTTCTATGACTTCCTGAACTTTTTGGGATTTCCAGCCGCGGTGTTGCTTACTGTCTGTTGTTTTTCCAACTCGTTCCTCAAATCGCTGATAGGACTTAAGTAACATCACTAAGAAGTAGTTGATCCATGGCAATAAGTCATGTTCCCCTTCATGCCAGCCTACTGAAGATTGAACTAATGTCTCATAATACTGTTCCTTTGTTTCCTCTACGACTTTCTCCAAGCTGATATAACGGCCCACCTCATGACCACACTGATACAGCATGAGTAAAGTTAATAACCGAGCCATACGGCCATTGCCATCACTGAAAGGATGAATACTTAGAAAGTCCAAAATAAATGCTGCTATCAGGATCAGCTCGTTGATCGCCCCGCGTTCTCTCTCACGGAGATATGCATTAAATAATTGATCCATTGCCTCGGGTGTCCGCCATGCTGGAACAGGAATAAAGCGGATATTTTTGGTTCCATCAGGGAGTGTCTCTGTAATTTCATTATCGCTAATCTTAAACCGTCCACCGTTGCCAGCATATTGCATCAAATCTCTATGAAGCTGTAGAATTACCCCTGGTTTAAGAGTCATATATTCCGCCGACGAGTGGATTGTCGCTAATACATCGCGGTACCCAGCGACTTCTGACTCTGATCGAGTCTGTGGTTGAATCTTTTTTTGGACAATAGACGTTAACCGCTTGGTTTCAACTATAATTCCTTCGAGGCGATTACTGGACTCCGTGCTTTGAATTACGGCAGCATCCCGTAACGCATCCAGAATTTCTGGGAGCTGCTGCTTAAATAGATCCTGCTTGCCTTTAAATTCTTGAATTTTTCCTATCAACTGCAATGTTTCATTTGGCCAAGCCATATTGGTCAATTTATCATTTTGAAATGACATCATTGTAAACTCACCGCCTTTTATATATATAATTATAAACGAATTTATATATATTTAAAAGCAATTTACAATGGATTTTTTATATATTTTATCGATTTGCAACGGGTCACGTCTTATCATGCGGGTGTGGTGTGGCGGGTTGACTTGACCACACCCTCGGTGACAGAAAATAAACTCTGCCCGAGTTCGCGTAGCCAACGAAGACAAGACAAAAAATCTAATATATCTTTTGGGAAAGGGATGATGCTTAAGCTATGACACCATACCATAAAATGGTATAATGGATTACAGGCACGCTGCCTAAGAAGTAAGAGCGGAGGCAGATTCGTTATGAATAAGATTAAAATATATTTGGATACATCTGTAATAAGCCATTTGGAGGCTGCGGAAACACCAGAAAGGATGCAAGACACCATTGACTTATGGCAGGAGTTAATATGGGGTCAATATATAGTGACTATTTAAGATCTTACTATTGCAGAGTTGAGCCAGTGTCCTGAACCTAAACGCACACTTCTTTTCGAACATTTAAGCGCGATTGACTTTGTGGAAGTACGAGAGATTCCGGAATCAATTACGCTTGCGGATGAGTATATAAAGTACGGGGTATCACTAGCCTTGCATAAAGTTGACGAAATGTCAAGCAAAGCCTTGCCACGAATTATAGCGCAAAAAGCCAAAAATATAAGATAATAGGATAAAAACCCTGTATTTTAGTATAAAAAAGCCTTATAATTAGAGATGGAGGTAGTTCTTGTCCAAATCTAACTATAAGGAAAGATTAAAATGCAGGACAAGAATATCACGGAATCCACATTTTTTCAATTGTTAGAGCCCATTTTATCTCAGGACCTTTGGCAGAAAGTTAGTAAAAAAGTTTCGTCCGTTGATAAGTATGCTAAAAAGCTAAAAGCCGTTCAACTCGTTCAGTTGGTAATGAATGCTGAAATGCAACAATATAGTAGCCTGGCCGAAATCAGCAACAGTTTAAACTACGATGCGTTTGCCAAAGCCATCCATCTGGAATCCATTAGTACTTCTCAAATTTCTCGTCGATTCAGAGATATGTCAACCGATGTCGCAGATATTATCCATAAAAGCGTTGTGCAAACATTAGGAGTAGAACTGGGTTTCAGTACTCTTCGCCAATCATTAGGCCGCCTCTATTTAATCGATGCTTCAACCATTAGCCTTTGCCTTTCCCAATATTTATGGGCTGATTTTAGAACAACAAAAGGCGGAGTGAAGCTTCACCAACGGATTCGATTTGATGGCGATCCCATACCGGATGCTGCAACCATCACGGTAGCTCGTAAATCAGATAAAAGCCAGCTTGAGTCCCTGATTGTTGAGGATGAAGATGCCCTAAATGTTTTTGATCGAGGATACCTGGACTATAAGCAGTTTGATCGTTATTGCGAAAAAAGCATCCGTTTTGTCACTCGATTAAAGAATAACGCCTGTGTTGAAGTGCTCCGAGAGCTTGAAGTTGACGAAGAGAGCGTCATTGAAGAGAACCTCATCGTACGTCTTGGCAAAGGGAAAAAGCAAATGGAACACGCTTTAAGGCTTGTGATCACGAAGGATACAGAAGGTAAAGCCATTATGATTTTAACCAACGATTTCAACATCACGGCTGAAGAAATTGGCGTCATCTACCGCTGCCGCTGGCAAATAGAGCTTTTCTTCAAGTGGATCAAGCAACATTTGACGATTAAGCACCTGTTTGGTAAGAGTAAAGCCGCAGTCGTTAACCAATTGCTCATCGCTTTAATTACCTATTGTTTAATGATGTTGGTCAAATATAAATCTGGCTACAAAGGTCCGTTGCTCGATATTCAACGACTCCTAATAACGTGTTTATATGAGCCCTTCACCTCCTTTGTGCGAAAACTTCATAGGCAAGGCAAAATGACTAAAGGACGCCAGCGACAAGATTCGGTACGAATCTACGAGGAAACTTTGAATCAAGTACTTTCGGGAGAGATGGATGACCTTTTCTATAGCACTGAGATTGCTTAAACATTCTGCCCAATAAATGTAAAAAATGTGGATAAGGACTACCCCTTAGGTGGTGGTTGACTTCCTCAGACCGAGAGAAAGTGACTGGTTGTATGTACCAAATAGGGATGATATTTACCTAAGCAAAAAGCTCCCTAGGCCCTCTTGACAAGGGCATATTATTTTAATGCAACCCTAGTGACGGGGTATTAAACCCGAAGAGCAGAGATGATTGTAGACATATAGCTATTGCAACCATCACTGGATGCAAGTATATTGTAAGTTGGAATTTTAAACACTTTGTAAATATCAAGACTATTAACAAGGTACAGGCTGTAAATAAGTTGATGAATTATAACGAAATTAATATACTACCACCATCGATGATGCTGGAAGGAGAGTCATAAGATGATAAGTGAGAAATTTACTATTGATGACATTCACCTGATAAGATATGAGAACTACGAGAAAACCAAGGATATGAAACAGGAAGAACTGATCGAGAAAACTAGGCGTGATGCCGAGGAAGGTAAAAGACTTCTTGAAAAATTAAGAAATAAAATTCAAAAGAAAGTGTCCATTTAAAATATTTAAGGCCCTTAATTGGATATTAGCATAAAGAAACGAACAACTGAAAAGTAACTCACTACAGGCCAGCGGAAAAAACGTTTTCGCTGGCCTTTCTTTGTGGCTTTCAAGGTGAGTAAGTTCCACACTTTCTAACACAAATCTCCATTCACAACTTCGAACTAGAGGACTTTATCGCATCGTAAATGTCTTTATTATACGATGCTGTGCGCCCCAAGGCTTTAACTAAATGTCTTAACTTAGTTAAACC
This sequence comes from Desulfosporosinus sp., assembly GCA_031292075.1. GTDB lineage: Bacteria > Bacillota > Desulfitobacteriia > Desulfitobacteriales > Desulfitobacteriaceae > Desulfosporosinus. The sequence goes on along the minus strand of JARLHW010000037.1, from coordinate 20,011 downwards.
AAAATTCACTCTTGTTTATACTTCTTATATATATATTTATAAACAATAATCATTATAACTAAGCTAAATAAGCTCCAAAAAATAAAAAGTGCTCCTCCTACTGCACTTCCTAACACTAATCTAAGTATGGCACAAATAATATATGAAGAACCATAGGCTATCCACATAATCCCATTTTCTCTATTATATGCTTTTGTGTCAGTTATTTCTTCTGCCTTAACCTCCGTTCCTGACCAGAAATGCATAGGTGTTTTCTTTTTTATAGCAAATATTCCTATCGCTATAAAAACAGTAGCACATATCAATAAACCTATGTAAAATACTATTGATCCACCCATTTTCCACACCTCTTCCCCACTCTTTTTTAACATCTGTATTATAGTCTCTATAGGTTATCCGTCTCATAGACTTTACGCGAACTTGTTCGGTTAAACTTTATTTATTGACACATCGAAACCATTCACCAGTAATAAATAATTTACCTTTTTAAAGTTTGAGTCCTATAAAAAAGATTACGTACAGTTGCAAAAATACTTTTTCCCCATATTCAGCCAAATCCGTCTCTGAGCGACGATTTGGCTGTTTTTATTTTTTCATTTTTTCCCCCGAAACGTGTGTTTTCGTTTGAATGACCAAAGTCCTTTTTTCTCTCGTTTACTTCATTTCACGCGGGTGCCTGGTCCTAGATTTTACCGTAAGTACATAGTCGGCGGACATATACCAACCTGAAATGCAATTACCACTGACGGAGACCAAAAACGCTCTTTTGACCTTTTTGGAGGGATGGGCATTAATAGCCAACTTGCGCTCGGTTCATCTTCAGTCGGTGGCTGAGGTCGTTCAGCCTTTCAAGGCTATTTTCGTCAAAGTGAATGCTGACCTGTATTTTTCCCGTCATGTTTCACTCTCTTTTCTTTTGAAATATTCCATACCAAGCTCAAAATCGCTTTTCGCCATAACTTTTTCAATGGTTCCCATTTTCAATTCTTCTGCCAAGTCTAAAATATCTACTAAGAATTTGCGTATTCCCTGCACTTGCACTTGGAGACGCTCAATTTCTTTTTGCTGGGTAGGCACCAGACGTTCTTCTTTTTCCCACTTAGAAAGCTGTTCCTCAAATACCCAAGCGAAATCAAACTGTTCTGTGTAGACACGGGTGACGCGTTGCACGATGGCATCGGTCAAGACGTGAGGTTTGGGACGAGCTTCTAGCAGAGATGCATATTGATCCTTCAGATCCGCGAGCTGACCGTCTATCAAGCTTGCAATCATGGGCATGTTTTTGATGGGATACCAGTTTGGTTTTGGTTTGTTGTTCATTGGGTTCTCTCCTTTCATTGGGTATTACTGTCCGATGTTCCTTAATCGCCGTGTGTCACATTGGGCGAAACTCTAGAACCCTTGCGGCTGTGGGGGGTTGTAGTTATCCGGTCTTGCTCCCGGCACGTATGTCGCGCTCAGGCATTCGTGCATTTCTCGGTGAGCGTCGAGCAGTGAGATCCCGACGAAGTGAGGCCCGGCGCCGACGTAGGAGGACCGGGCCTCCGAGGCGGGAACGATCCGCATGACGCGAACAGGACCCGCAACCGCGGGCCTAGCTCGGTTAGCTCCCCAAGTTTCCGATGAGAGTTGAGTTAAGGAGGTTGTTAGGAATGATATGCCCTAAATGCAAGCAGAATGCTAGGTCGAAAACTTTGGTAATATCTACAAAGAAACGTCGGCATTATTACCATATTGTGCCATAAGACCAAGTTGTTGCATATTATGTACTATCTCAAACAAAGGAGGAAATTCAAATGGCATTTGGCGCTGTGGATGGAGTTGCATGTGGTACAGGACGTGGGTTTGGAGCTGGAATCGCTGCTGTCGTCATAATAATTCTTCTGCTCATCGCAATGGGAATTGTATTTTAATTTGAAAGGAGGTAATTTTAATGTACGGATATGGTGGAGCATGCGTTCCTGCCCCTATAGTTCCGATTACCCCAGCAGTTGGTCCTAGAGTCGGCGTAGCAATTATTGCTGTAGCTATTTTGATCCTTATCGCTTTAGCTGTAATCTTCTAAGAAATATATTTATTAAAGCCATCAGAGGGGAAAGCTTAAAGGCTTTCCCCTTTTTATTTAAAGCACCCTTTCTCTATAAATTCAATATAATAAAATTAAGCCCAGAACTTGGAGTACATGATGTTAATAAGAGATTTCCAGTTTATTTGGAGGAATATAAATGAATAAGTTAAAACGTATTTCTAAAGTTTTTGCCTCTGCAGAAGAAATTCCTTTTGACGACTCCTCCAAGATTATTTTGATGAGTGATGTCCATAGGGGGGATGGAAGCTGGTCAGATGATTTTTCCAAGAACCAAAATCTATATTTTGCCGCCTTAACCCATTACTATCATGAAAATTATACCTATATCGAGATTGGTGATGGGGACGAACTATGGAAGTATAAAAATTATTCCGACATTCTATCTGTGCATAGCGATGCGTTTTGGCTGCTTTCAAAATTTTATCAGGAAAGTAGGCTTTATCTGATTTTTGGAAACCATGATATGGTTAAGAGAAATAATAAATTTGTAAAGCACAACTTATACCAATTCTTTGATGAGCAAGAGCAAAGGTATATTCCGTTATTCGAGAATATTAAGGTTCACGAAGGATTGGTTTTAAGGCATCAGGTGACAGATCAGAAAATATTCTTAATTCACGGGCATCAAGCAAGTTTCTTAGATTATGACCTGTGGAAGCTAAGAAGATTTCTTGTTAGATATTTATGGAGACCACTTGAGTTAATCGGAGTAAATGATCCCACAAGTCCAGCAAAAAATTATGCTAAAAAAGATGCGATCGAGAAAAAACTTACTGAGTGGGTAACACGAGAAAACCATATGCTTATTGCCGGCCATACTCATAGGCCGATGTTTCCTAAAGTGGGTGAACCTCTATATTTTAATGACGGAAGTAGTATCCACCCTCGTTGTATAACCGGAATCGAAATTACAGACGGTAATATTACTCTCGTCAAATGGAATATCCAAACTAAGAATGATGGCACGTTGTTTATAGGCCGAGAAATACTGGCAGGTCCCACAGAATTAAAGGATTACTTTCATTCACAAGTAGTCCCCCACTAAAGTTCTGAGCAACCTTGTGCCTTCATTCTCTAACCAATAAAATGTAAGGGGTCCTTCAATAAGTTAAGCCCCTGTCCTTGGCCAAACGGTCATGGGCAGGGGCTTATAAACATTATAAAATGGCTTAGTATGTTTTGAACCAAATTCCTCCTGTACCATCATCGTTAACGCCATATGAGATCGTTGGTTTAGCATCAGTAGATTTAACTAGAAATACTACCCAGCCTTGATTGGCTGCTCCTTTGTAAAGGGTTGTATCTAATTTGGGATCCGGTACAACTTCCAGCACCTGATCATATACTTTACCTTCTTGCGACACAAGATTAAAATCCGATTTACCGACCACGCTTAATGATTTTCCCCCATCAATGTCTAATAATTTAAAACTAATTTTTGCCAATAAATATTCATAGCCGGACTTTGGGAGATCATTGAGTGCATTAGCATTTTTCATCATTGTCCAAGCCTGAGCCCCTCTAATAATTTGATCCACAGTTACATCTGCCGTAAAAATAGTGTCAAAACTGTTTACTACAATCGTTTGGGTGACATTCAGTGGACCAGGATTTGTAATTGCCGATGAAGTAGGAGCCGTCCGTTTATTGGGACTTGCACCTAAAGGCATATTTAAATTTTGATCTTTAGTTACAGCGAAATCTTCATAGGGAATAGCAAAGTTTAAATCTTGACCATCTGTTAAACCAGCCGTAGTTATCCCAATTACTTCACCTTGTTCATTAATTAGAGCTCCCCCACTGCTTCCAGGTGATATTGGCGCTGAAATCTGAATATAAGTCTCTCCATTAACTACTCGATGAATAGTACTAATTAAACCATCGGAAATAGTATCTTCAAGACCCAGTGGGTTTCCTAAAGTATAAATTTCATCTCCGATCTGAGCCGTACTTGAAAGACTAAATTTGGCAGGTTGTAAATCCTTGGCATTTACTTGTAAAACAACGGCATCATATTTAGGATCATAGCCCGAAATATTTGTTACGTCTAATACTCTACCGTCAGGTAATGTTACCTTCGCACTTGCTGCTCCATCAATAACATGATAATTCGTAAATATCTTACCGTCACTGGTAGCTATTACACCACTGGCATATCCTAATTCATTTCCATTACTATCCGATACCTCAATAGAAACAATCGAGGGTTTGAGCAATTGGGCTATTTCACTGGCACTAAAATCCTTATTCACACTAGGAGCATCGTTTTGGGCTGAGCCACTTAGACCTTGGATCAGAGCATCTGGAATAACACCCGTACCTCCAAAAATATAAACATTATCGGCATTGGTTAGACGCTCTTGATAATATTTTTTCGTTTCATCAGTAGGACTATTATTGACAAGAAGAATTGGTTCAGATAATTTAGCAGCATAAGCCGCTCCGGTTAAAGCATCTGCAAACCCTTCACCCGTTGCTATACACATCCCACCGGAATTGAAATTACTGTTAAATTCCTTGTCTATAGCAATATTTCGCTCATATTTGTCTGCTCCAACAATTCTTTCTGGGTTAGGGAATTGATTGGCAACCTTATCTGCGATTAGGCTTGAATCGCCTATTACATAAGTTTTTTCAATCTGCATGGCGGAAATATAGTTCTTAACAGAATCCGGCATATAATCTTTGGGAACCAAAATAATCGGTATTTGTTTGGATCCTGCAATTGGAGCAATGGATAAAGCATCCGCATAATCTTCTCCTGTGGTAACAATTAAATCTGAAGGTGCACTTATTTGTTCGGCTATTTTAATTGAAGTCTCATATCGATCTTGTCCGGCGAGACGAGTTGGCGTTATTCCCATAGCTTGTAATTCAGTTTCAATCGATGGAGAAATGACACCTATTCCACCAATTATAAAGACATTTTTAACTTGTAAATCAGTCAAGGCTTGCTTGGTGATCTTTGGTAGACTTCCGGTATCCGTTAATAATATGGGTGCATTATATTTCTTAGCCAAAACTACTGCGGCTAAGGCATCGGGATAATTTTCGCCATAGGCTAATACTGCATAATCGGATTGCGTCCATCCCGCTTTGGCAATGGCTTGTGCAGTTGCATATCGATCTGCTCCTGCTAATCGAGTAATGGGCGCTGATGTATCGGCAAAAGTCGGTAGTGAGAGAGAGAATGTGATAATAAGGGTAAGTAATAAACTGACCGTTTTCTTTTTCTTTAGCACAGTCCTGTTCACCTCCATTGTTTTATCTAGTAATTGTACCACTAGGAGCCTGTCCGGCGAAAGGTAATCTTTCAAATTGTCAAAAAGGACCTCCTGTGCTAAATGAAAACATTTACCACTGGGAGGTCCTTTCAGTGCTTATCACCAGGTCGATAAACAGGCTGATTATTATTTAGCAGTTGCTAATTTCCAGTACTTACTGGTAACTGTATCTTCAGAGATCACCGCCGGCTTCGTAAGTAAGCCATACTTCAAGGCAAGATCTGCAGTCTGCTTAACGGCAGCCGGGTCGATATAACCAATATTAGCAGGGTCAAAACCTTGAGGAACAACAAGCTTGGCGACTTCTTTAGCCATATAAACTTGATGATCCAAAGATACGCTTTGGTTAGCATCATAAACGGTTTTTGCGGCGGCTGCCGGATCAGCACAAGCATCAGCCCAACCCTTGATCGAAGCTTTTAGGAAACGAACATAGAGATCCTGATTTTTGGAAATCCAGTCAGAATTGACGAACAAGCAGTCTTCTAACATACCAACACCGGCATCATTCATATTGATAACATGCAGGTCACTATCTTTAAGGCCTGATTCAAGCAGAAGACCATATTCATTATAAGTCATAGCTGAAGCTGCATCGACTTCATTTTTCAGGAGCTGATTCATCGTATAATCCTGTTGCACCAGCTTTACATCAGTATCCTTGTTAAGTCCATTTTTCTCCAGATAGGCGTAAATTTCATACTCATTGCCCCCAAACCAGGAACTAATTTTCTTGCCTTTGAGGTCTGCCGGACTGTTAATTCCTTCAGAAGCTTTGGAAACTAGCAACATAGCGCTTTTTTGGAAAATCTGTCCGACGTCAACTAATCCCCACCCCTTGGATTGATACTTCATCAAACTGGAAACCCAGGTTACGCCGATATTTGCTACGCCGTTATAGACCTGTTGTTCGGGAATGATATCGCTCCCACCGGGCAGAAGCTGAATGTCAATGCCTGCATCTTTATAATACCCCTTGGCTTGAGCTACATAATAACCCATAAATTGAGCTTGCGGTAACCATTTAAGCTGCAGTGTCACCTTGTCAAGTTTACCCGGAGTAGTTTTTCCTGCGTCCGTGCTCCCGGCTCCCGGCGTTGAACTGGTTGAATTCCCTGAGCTGCAACCTGTTGCAGCCAGTAGGATCAACATGATTACCGCCACCAGACTCATGAATTTGCTCTTCTTCATAATTTTCCCTCCTATTTTTTATTTTTGTGAAGCGTGCCATTTAAGGGCATCGCGTTCTACCATTAGAATAATGCAGTAGAGAATGACACCTGCCAGAGAAGCTACGACGATATAGGACCAGCCCATCGCCATCTCGGCTTTGCGGAGATTATCTTTGATGCCAAAACCCAGACCGGAAGTAGAGGATGCAAAATATTCACTAATAATAGCCGCAATAATCGATGAGGCAATATTAATTTTAGAGGCCGTGAAGATATAGGGTAAGGAATTGGGCAAACGTAATTTTCTAAATATCGTCCATTTATTAGCTGCCACGGAGTGCATCAAATCGATAGAATGCGGTTTTAAATTATTTAGGCCATTGTAGGCATTAAGGGCCATCGCCGCCATGCAAACGACTGTAACAACCCCGATTTTTTGGGACATACCTGTCGAAAACCATAAGTTCATAATTGGCGAAAGTGCTACGATTGGTACAGCATTAAGCGCAGCAACCATAATCAGGCCACCGTATCCCCACTTAGGAAAAAATGTAGCGATGGCTGCGATCATAAACCCCAGCACCGAACCAAAGATCAATCCCACCAGGGCCCCTGAGATAGTAACGCCACAATCTTTCAACGCTTTGGGCCAATTAGCCGCCAACGTCGAAGCAATTTCCGTCGGAATCGGCAATTGAAAAGGCTTTAAGTCAAGAATTTTATGAAAGACACCCAATTGCCAAGCCAAAATTAAGGCAATCCCAAAGGCCAAAGGCCATAATAGATTTGCTACTTTGCTTTTCATGCCCTTACACCTTCCTTCCTGGGTGCTGCATTTTGCCAGGGGAGACATAACCGCTCAGCAACGACGACAAGGTAAAAGCTGATAATTCCCATGAAAGCACTGGTGAAAACAGAAGCCCAAAAGATATTCGTCGAATTGGAATACAGAGAATAGAGGATCTTAACCCCAATCCCACTTTGGGAACCTAACATATCGACCAAAATGGAGGCCGTAACTGCCATGGGGGCCGCAATTTTGAGTCCGGTAAATAAATAGGACATAGAAAAGGGAAACATTAGTTTTTGATAGATTTTAAATTTATTGGCAGCTATGGAAAAGAGTAAATCCTTTTTATCCTGCTCCACACTCTTTAAACCACTCAGCATATTGACAGCAACCGGAAAAAAGGTGATATAGGCAGCGATCACAATGCGTGAGACATTCATATCTCTCACAATATTAAAGATAATGGGTGCCAGTCCTAAGACGGGTATCATCTGGGAAACAATTAAATAGGGAAAGGCGATTCTTTCCATGGTCTTGGATAAGCTCATGATTACGGCCAGGAGAATTCCTACACTAGCGCCCAGAGCAAAACCAATTGCCGCCCTGGAAAAGGTCACCAAGCCCGCTTCCAATAACGTTTTCCAATTTTCAAATAAGGTCAAAGCAACTGTATGCGGATAGGGGAGCTTCATAGAGGCCATCGGATCATGAATCACATATTTCAAGAGATACGATGATAATTCCCAAACCACGATAATCCCAATAACCCAAACAATGGCCACAACTCTTTGATCCTTTTTGTCGATCACACTCACACCCCCTCAAAACTCCGTCTGATCTTGGTAACATACTCGTAGAACTCTGGTGTTTCTCGGATTGAGTTTTCACGCGGACGCGGCAAATCAACATCGACAATGGCAGAAATTCTCCCCGGATGGGGTGATAAGACGACCACACGATCCGAAAGGAAAACAGATTCCGGTATATTGTGTGTGACAAAAATGACTGTTTTCTTCGTTTTGCTCCAGATATTCAGTAAATCTTCATTTAATTTTTCGCGGGTAAATTCATCCAGCGCTGAAAACGGTTCATCCATCAATAAGAATTCCGGATCTAAGGCTAGCGCTCTGGCAATACCCACCCTCTGCTGCATACCTCCACTCAACTCAAAAGGATATTTGCTGCCAAAATCTTGCAATCCCACCAAATCCAACATCCGCGTAATCCGTGCTGTCCTCTCTTTTTTGGGAATCCCCATGATTTCCATAGGCATACAAATATTTCTGCGCACTGTTCTCCAATCATAAAGAACCGGACTTTGAAATACTATCCCATATTTTTGTTGCTTTCTGATGTCCCTGGGTGATTGCCCACGTATGGAAACACTGCCGGAAGTTGGCTGAAGCAGATCGGCAATAATCCGCAGCAAAGTGGTTTTTCCGCAACCGGAAGGTCCCAGTAGGGAGATAAATTCTCCTTCCTGAATGTCAAAATTTACATCACTTAAAGCGACAATGTCTTCACCGTTATTAACTTGATAGACCATGCTTACATTTTTTATCTGAATTTCGGGTGTATTCACAATTAGACCTCCTTTATCAAGGCTTGCACCAATCCTTTGGACGCTGATGAAAGCCTTAGTTGCTGTAAACATCGCTACATAAGATTTTAAAAATAAAAAAAGGTGATAAAATCTTATCCCTTAAAAGGCTGATAAAATCTATCCCCTGCGCCGTTGCAGATTATAATAGTTTCTTCTTTTGCTTAAACTTCGACTCGTTTACCAGCTGAAATTGCTCCTACCGGACATACAACCATACATAGCTGACAACCTACACACATTTTAGGGTTTAAGCTTGGTTTACCGGTTGCTCCATCCATAGCTAAGGCCTGATGACCACCGTCCCAACATGATAGATAACATCTACCACAACCGAGACATTGACTGCGATTGAACTTCGGATAGGAGATAGAATGACGGTTTAACTCATCGGCCGACACTAAATTCGGCAAGGCCACACCCACCATTTCTTGAACCGAAGAAAACCCTTTTTTGCCCAAGTAGGAGGAGAGTCCATCTCTCAAATCGTCGATAATCCGGTATCCATACTGCATGACTGAAGTGGTTACCTGAAGATTAGCACATCCCAAGGCAATAAATTCAGCAGCATCACGCCAGGTCTCAATCCCGCCCATGCCGCTGATGGGCGTGTCCTTCAAACCGGGATGTTTCTTCATGTCATGGATGAAGCGCAAGGCAATGGGTTTGACTGTTTTACCAGAGTATCCTCCCACACAGGACTTGCCATCAACTTGAGGTTCGGAAATAAAATCCTCTAAATGGACATTCATGATGCTTTTAATGGTATTAATTGCTGCGATACCGGTAGCACCGTTGTTCATCGCTGCCAGAGCAGGAGTCTCCATGTTGCCTAGATTGGGGGTCATCTTAGCTAAAATAGGTAAATGGGTTCCTTTTCTTGTCGCCGCGGTATAAAGAGCCACCAATTCAGGATTTTGTCCGACATCGGAACCCAACCCTTCCCCTGTCATATGCGGACAAGAAAAATTGCATTCGATAATGTCAACCCCCACGGCTGTCACTTGATGTGCCAAAAACGTCCATTCTGCTTCGTTCTGGCCTAAAATAGAGGCGATAAGAATTTTATCAGGAAAGTCCTGCTTGAGTCGTCGTAAATAAGCCAAATTTTCCTCTAAGCTGTGATCAGATATTTGCTCAATATTTTTGAAACCAATAAAAGAGTTCCCTTCTTTACGAATGGTCGAAAACCTTGGTGATACTTCTTGGGGTACAAAAGTTCCAATAGTTTTAAACGCCGCACCAGCCCATCCCAGTGCGAAAGCCCTAGCCACCATTTCATAGTTACTGGCGACAACGGAGGAAGATAAAAAGAAAGGATTCTCACAAGGGATACCACAAAATTCAATCCCTAAATCGACCTTAGTGGATTTACGCTCCTCTTTCAGATCTTGCAAACTTCCGACATATTCCATAAGCCGTGGAATTCTCACCGGACGGTCGATCTTGCCTTTTAAACATGCTGCGCTGCAGCTCTGCTCCTCACACTGCTTACATAATTCACCGTCTCCGCTTGCCTCCGCTGCACCGCTGATATTCTCAAAACGCAGAGAGCGAATTACTTTAGCCGGATTCAGTCCATGAGGACAACTTGTTGAACAGGGGGCAGTAGAACAAAGCAGACAGCCATCAGATTCGTTTTTAGCTGAAAATTCGTTGAGTACTTTTACCTGCAACCGACATCCTCCTCACTTTCTCCAATTTTGTATTTTGTATTATCTTTTTCTCTTACTCTTTATTACGTTGCATTAACTTCCCCACTACTTGCTCTTACTTTTTACTCTTACTTCCGACCCGTTTAACAAATTTCCCCCAGCCCGGTTCTCCGACAAAGTCTCCATCTTGATAGACCAGCTTGCCTCTTGAAAAGGTCATCACCGGATAACCGTGCAATTTTTTACCTTCCCAAATGGTATGATCATAATCAGAATGCATGGCAGACACTGTAATGGTAAAATCTTTTTCCGGGTCATAAATTACAATATCGGCATCTTTGCCCACGGTAAGGGAGCCTTTTTGAGTACAGCCAAAAATTCTGGCCGGATTAGACGAACATAACTCCACTGCTTTATTGAAGGAAATTTTACCTTCATTCGCTGCCGCCAGCATGTAGGGATAGAGATTTTCTATTCCGGCGCAGCCATTAGGGATTTTGGTGAAATCATCCTTACCCCAGTCTTTTTCATAACTTTGGAACGGACAATGGTCTGTGGCAATCGTATCGACTCCGCCTGTCTTGATGGCTTTCCATAAAGCGTCCTGACTTTCCTGACCTTTCATGGGCGGTGAGCAGACAAAGTTCCTGCCATTTTCCTGTTTGTAGACCTCACTCGTGAATTCCAGATATTGCGGGCAGGTTTCCACATAGATTTCATGCCCTGCCCTTTTGGCATCAATCGCCGCTTCTAAGCCTTCTTTATCCGCCATGTGCACAATGTAAAGCGGTGCCTCAAGATTTTTAGCCCAGTGGATGGCCCGCTTATCTCCTTCTGCTTCCACAAATTCAGGACGGCTCAGATAATGGTACCAAGGGGAAGTTTTGCCCTCTTGTTTGAATTGTTCAATATTCAGATCGATCAGATCTGGATTTTCAGCATGAATGTTAATCATAGCTCCAAGTTCTTTGGCCCGCAAAAGTAAGCGGGCAAAGGTAGCATCATCAACCATCATGCCTTCTTTCTTGTAGACAAAAAAGCATTTGAAACTGGTGATACCTTCCTCCACGGCTTTTTCCATTTCAGCTAATATTTCGCCGTCATTCAAATCAGTAATGCAACAATGGAAGGCGTAATCAACACAGGCCTCAGCCTCACAGACGTTTTTCTTCTCGTTAATCAAACTGAGAATAGACATACCTTTTCTCTGGATAGGATAGTCGAAAACGGTTGTCACTCCACCACAGGCCGCAGCTCTTGTTCCTGCCAGATAGCTATCTGCCGATATAGTACCGCCAAAGGGCATGGCCAAATGGGTATGCACATCAAGGGCGCCCGGCAAAACCAGTTTACCTTTCGCATCAACCACGGTCGCTCCCTCTTCCGGAAAGTCCTTGCCAATGGCTGCTATTTTACCGTCCTTTACGGCGATATCTGCCTGATAAGTTTCTGTAGGAGAAATAATTGTGCCGTTTTTTATAATCAAATCCATCTTAAAACCTCCTGACAAGATTAACGATCATCATCTCTGCTTTAGCAAATGCTTTCGGGGGTATGCTCTCTCGGCGTTACCATACAACCTTAGTAAATGCTTCCGGCCCTTGGGTCGATGTATTGAGATAAATCACGACATTACCAATTAAAGCTGTTTTCATAAAGTCTGTCCGGCATTTATCATAAGGGGTATGGGCATATTGCTCCTGCATAGGGGAATATCCGATAGTTGGTTTTCTGTCAATGCCACAAGTCTTGCTGGCATCAGTCCCAAAGTCCCAATAGCCGTAGTTTACTGTTTGTCCTACCGCTTCCAGAGCTGCTGTAGCTGCTTTTACAAAACCATGCTCTTGACTGATCTTCCAGGGACTCATGTCCTTGGCAACTTCGTACTCTAAGCCCGTATAAGATGTTTCAACCGCACTTTTTACCACTACATCCGCTTTGAATTCGGGATCTTTAGAAGCCAGATCGTCGATAATTTCCTGAATCTGAGCCATTGCCGAGGCTGCCGTTTCCCCAGGCAGGGTGCGACGGTCGAGAGATAGCAGGCATCTGTCCGGCACGATCGACAAGGCACCCGGAGAACATTCAATAATGTTCAAAGATACTGAAGCCTGTCCTAAATCAGGATCTGTCGGAAGCGAAGGATATAGTTCATCCTTGATTCTGGTAATTAGGGGTATCGCTTTATAAATCGCATTGATTCCCAGCCAAGGTGCGCTTCCATGAGATGTTCTGCCATACACCGTAATCAGCATCTCCACACGGCCTCGGTGACCACAATAAACCTTTAAGGATGTTGCTTCTGAAGTCACCATGGCATCGTAGCTCAATCCTTTTTCAGGTAACGTTTTATCCACTAAATGAAGCATGCCCACCATCTCTGCCGGCTCTTCCTGGACCACGCCGGTAAACATAAACGTTCCTTTGAGGGGAAAACCTTTGGCCCGGAGTTTAAGCAGAAGTCCTCCTGTATAAATCTGGACGGCCTCACCACATTTGACATCGGACGCACCACGACCATGTATACACTCTGCTTCATCGGGTTGTTTATCTTGGGTATCGACTTGACAAACATCGATTTGTCCGCCGTAGGGATCATACCCTTGCCAGTTAGCAACATCCCCGGGACTTACGTGATCTAAATGAGAGTTATACATAATCGTAGGTCCCGGCTCTGTTCCTTTGACAAGTCCTACAATATTACCGTGGGTATCGCGGAACACTTCATCATAGCCCAGCTTCTGCATTTCTGCTAAATCCAAATCGGCCAACGTTCCTTCGGTTCCGCTGATACTGGGTGTTTGCACTAGTTTCTGCCCAAACGCCACCATCTTCGGATAGAGTTCAGCCGTAATTTCTTTGATAGCTGAAATTATTGTTTCATCTAAGTCACTCATCAGTCTTTCGCTACCTTTCCCAATAACATTTCCGGCAAGGGGGGAAAGAGAACCGTCCCCCGGTCTGCTCGCTATCTGTGCTCTAGTCTAAAACGAAATCGTTTGGATCCAGCTTCGTCAGCTCCAGGAAAATTGCTATATTCCCGGCTAAGGCCTTAATCATGTAGTCTATCCTGACTTTATCAACGGGTCTGTGACAATAAAATTCCTGCATGGGAGAATAACCAAGGGCCGGTTTTTTCTCCCTGCCACAGATCACCGAAAGGTCTGTGCCAAAATCCCAATACCCATATTTCACGGGTTGACCAAGGGTCGTGAGAGCTGCCGCGGCTGCTTTGGTAAAGGGATGCTCCGGACTGATTTTCCAGGCTTCCTTCACATTGGGGACGGCAACTGTCAGGCCGGTATAAGTTGTTCGAGGTACCGTTGCAATCTCCACCGTGGCCTTAAAATCCGGATCTGCTGCCGCTAATTCCGCAATAATGGCCTGAATTTCCGTCACACAGCCCGCGTAGGTTTCACCGGGAACGAATCTGCGATCATAAGTGATCTGACACCTATCTGGGACAATACACATTGAGCCTGGGGTACAGTTGATAATCGTCAGCGCTATACTGGAGTTGCCAAGCTGTTCGTCCGTTCTCCGATTGGCAACGACAACCTCTTCAACCTTATCAATAAATTTGGTTGCTTTATTGACGGCATTGATCCCCAGCCATGGTGCACTCCCATGGGAGGTTACGCCGGACAAAGTAACTTTCAACTCCACTCTGCCCCGGTGTCCTAAATATAGTTTCAAAGAGGTTGCCTCACAGGATACAACGCCATCGTAGCTAAGCCCTTCGGATGGAAAGGTATCCTCAAGCAGTTTTATCATGCCAAGCTGTTCGGCCGGCTCTTCCAGAACCACGCCGGTAAAGATATAGCGTCCTTTAACGGGATAGCCCATTTTCTTAAGTTCAAGAAGGATTTTTCCCGAATAAATCTGACAGGCTCCGCCTGCCTTCACATCGGCAGCCGCTCGGCCATGAATGACTTCGGCTAACTCATAACCATCTCTGTCCTGGTTCTCCATTTCATTGATATCAATGACAGCCCCATACGGGTCGTACCCTCCCCATTCGCTGTAATCACCGGTATCAACATGGTCCAAATGAGCATTATACATAATGGCAGGTCCCGGTTCTGTCCCTTCAATGATCCCGATAACATTTCCCCAGCGATCACGAAAATAGCGATCATAGCCAAGTTTCTCCATTTCGGCCAGATAAAGATCCGCTACTCCTTTTTCGTCCCCAGAAAGAGCCGGTATGCGGATGAGTCTCTGACAGAAATCCACAACAGCGGGTTTCAAGTCGTCCGCCAATTTATTGATTGTCATTTGAATAGTTTCCATCATGCTGCCCTCCTGGTTTAAAATTTGACTATTTGGCAAAGGACAGTGTCAACATTGTTTTTATATCTTCTTCAGTCGGTTTGACTACAGAATTGGCAATGTTTTTAGTTTGGCTGGCTTGTTTACTGTACTGCTCGATTTCTGCGGAGCTAATTTCTTCTTTTTCGCCAAGCAGTTGGCTCAGCAGTACTTGGAACTGCTCTGCTTCGGAAAAGTTCATCGCTGCCAAGATTCTTCCGGCTAAATCCGGCTCTACTTTTTCTACAAGTTTCAGGTATTCACCCAAGAGAAGCCCGTTGGCTCGGCCATGGTCAATGTGCTTAAAGTAGGTCAGAGAATATCCCATGGCGTGTACTGCCGTTGTTCCGGTTTGAGCAATAACCATACCCGCCATTAAGGAGGCCTGTAACAATTGCTCCCTTTGCTTCAGGTTAAAGACGCGCTCAGAGCCTGATTGTAAAGCTTGCAACATGTTGGGCACACAGTTCATGATCATGCGAATGCTGGCAACCGCCAACGCATTGGAAACAGACGATGCTTTGACGGACAACATACCTTCAACGGCATGAGATAAGGCGTCAATTGCCGTATTGATGGTAGTACTAAGCCCTAGATGTTCCGTATATTTGGCATCCAGAAACGTGACGGTGGGGAACAATAAATCGGAGGCGATACTTGTTTTGGTCTGAGCCTTATCATTGGTTAAAATCGAATACTGTGTCACTTCTGACCCTGTCCCTGCCGTAGTTGGGACAAAGGCCATTGGCAAAACTTTATTTCCATAATTTCCCGAGAATAAGTTGCCCTCTTCGATATCCTGAGCTGCCAATAAGGCGATGGCTTTGCCGGCATCCATAGGTGAACCTCCACCAATGGCAATAATGAAATCTACACCATTTTCCTTAGCAAAGGCGGCCCCTTCATAGACACAAGCAATGGTTGGATTGCTCATAACCTTATCAAACACGAGATAGGGGATATCCACAGCTTCTAAAGCGGTTTTAACGTCTTTTTCCGAACCGTTTCGTTTCGCTGATTGAGCACCGGTCACAAGCAGCGCTTTCTTCCCAAGCGCTAAAAATAGTTCGCTGTTCTTGGTGATACAGTCGTCACCTATGATGACTCTGGTAGGCATATAATATTTATTCTTCATGGTTCCTCCTCATAAGGTAAGGGGACACATCTATATAGGGTAAGGGGACACATCATTCGTGCCTCAAGAAATGTCCCCAATAAATTCAAGAAATGTCCCCCTTAAATTATCTTGTCGACATCGTTTAACACGTCATCCATAATTGCCAGGGCCGCTTCTAATTCCTGATTTGTAATAATCAAAGGCGGTGCAACCATCAACGAGTTTTCATGGGAATAGGTATAAAAGCCTTTAGCATCTAACATTCCGACGATCTTTTTCATGATTTTCTCAGGATCCAAGCCATATTCAACCAACGGTTCTTTAGTAGCTTTATCCTTAACTAATTCAATGGCAGAGAATAACCCAATGTAGCGGACATCGCCCACACAAGCGTGTTTTTCTTTGAGTCCTTCCAGCAGGTTCCCTAACGTGACGCCTCGTTCTTTAGCTTGTCCAATCAGTCCCGCTTCCTTGTAAAATTCAATGGTGGCAATACCTGCCGCACAGCCTAAGGGATGAGCAGAATAAGTCAGTCCACAGCTGAGAAAGTGGTCGTCAAAGTAAGCCGCGATCTTTTTACTCACTAGGACACCTCCGATCGGCGCATAACCACAGGTAATGCCTTTGGCAAAGGTTATCATATCCGGCAATACATCAAAATGATTGACTGCAAACCATTCCCCGGTCCGTCCCCAGCCGGTCATTACTTCATCGCAGACCATTAAAATACCAAACTCGTCACAGATCTTCCGAATCCCCTTCAAATAACCTTGGGGCGGAATAATTACACCGTTGCTTCCGGTAATAGTTTCCAAGAAAATTGCTGCTACAGATTCTCGGCCTTCGTAAATGATTTGCTCTCTCAACTGGCCCAAATAGTACTTGGTCGCCTCGTCTTCGCTGGCAAAAGGCACGGGGGATCGATAAAGATAGGGATCAAAGAATTTTACAAATCCCGGAATACCCGGTTCGCAGGTGTAGCGTCTGGGTTCGCCCGTTAAATTGGCTGCACCATAGGTAGATCCATGGTAGGAACGATATCTGGAAAAGATCTTATTGCGTCCGGTGACTAATTTGGCTATCTTGATGGCATTTTCATTGGCATCCGCTCCACCTAAGGTGAAAAACACTTTTCCCATGTTGGCGGGTGCTAACTCGACGACCGTCTTTGCTAATTGAGATCGGACATCGATGGCAAAGGATGGCGATGAATAGGCCAAGCGCTCAGCTTGGTCTTGAATCGCTTTAATAACTTTTTTATTGCCATGGCCGATATTTAAATTCACCAATTGGGAAGACATATCAAAGTAACGCTTTCCTTCACCATCCCAGAAATAAATGCCCTCTCCACCGATCATAACCTTAGGATTTAGCACCCCTTGCGCGCTCCAAGAATGTAAGTTGTATTTCTTAGATGTTTCACTAATTTCTTTGACAGTTGTTAGTTCAAATTCCATGCAATTTCACCCCAATTTAATAATACGAAAGGGACCTGCTCTTGCGAACAGGCCCCTTTGCCTTCACTGATTAATTCAATCATATCAGTTTTTAAATTCTATTCAACAGTTTCTAGCACAAAAAAGTTTGTGCCCATGCACAATTGCTTCTCAAAGCACTCCCCATTTGCGCGTGTATTCTACCTTCAAGACAAACTCGTCCTCATGGAACCCCTGATTTGCCAAGGCATTAACGGCATCGTTAAAATCGAAGGACTCGGTCTCCATTAAAATGTGGTCTTTCCACCCTGTGACCGCCCAATTATCATGCACTTTTAAAAGAATGTCCATCATTTCCGAGATACGATTTAAACGGGTATGCATAAACTTGGCAAAATACCGTACTGCTTCAGGCTGAACATTTTTTACCTTAATAATATCCCGCAAGGGGGGTTTTTCTCCGGGTAACCACACTTTCTTTTCAAAATAAAATAAAAATAGCACTCTCTGAACACAGGTTTCATTATTTGGATTCATGGTTAACACTCCTTGCCAAACAGTCACTCAATATCCAGCATTTAAACAAAACATGGAATCAGACCATTCCACTATATTTACCTTACAATTGTAGATCTAACCATCCCCAAGTGTCTTGTCATTATCGAATTGTAATCCCACTCCAATAAGCTTCTAAAAATATTATACAACAAGAAGCCTCCCGTACGGAAGGCCTCTGACGATTGCCTTAAATCTCTAATTACTTTACCAAAGCCCAATACCCTCCCATAACCACTACAGAAAGGAGATAACCAAGAGGAACGTTAACTAAGACACCTGTCGTAAACGCAGCAAACGGTTTCCACCCCACAGATGTAAGGTCTTTGAAGCGGGTAGTAAACCCAATCGAGAGGAAGGTGAAAATGAAAGCCCAGCCTCTTAAAGCTGTAAGGGGTGCTATGATCTGAGCAGTAATTACTTTGGATGTTGCAGCATCAACATTAGCAACCAAAACGGTGATAATAATGGATGCCAGAAAGAATCCCAAGACAAATTTAGGAAAGCGGGTCCAGATCTCACCGGCATTTGGTTTAGTTCCATCAGTCTTCTTCTCCCATTTTGTGATGGAGATATAAGCCATGATAAAACACCAGATTCCAACAAACATGTCACGGCCAACGACTTTCATTAAAGTAAACGTTTTAATCGCTTGTTCGTTGATGGATGCAGCAGCAGCCATTCCGGCACCGTCAGCGAACTCAGAGGTTCCAATCCAGGCTCCCGAGGGACCAGCAGGAATTCCAAAAATTTTAATAAATATAGGGAGGGCAAAGATCATGACAATAGCCCATACGATAACTAGCGAAATAGCGACGCACACATGCTGCTTCTCTGATTTAACAGAGCCTCCGATAGCAATTGAAGCGGATACACCGCAAATTGATCCACCTGCTGCGAGGGTAGCTGCAAAACGTTTGTCTAATCCAAATAAACGGGTTCCCGCCCAATAAATAGTCAAAAACGTAGTGACAGCAATAATTGTTGCTTGGACAAAAGCCGTAGGACCAGCTTGCATGATTAAAGTAAAGGGAAGAGCAGCGCCCATAAGTACAATTGCTGTCTTAACGAAAAATTCAGATCGTAATGCTGAATCCATAAACTTAGGCATTTTAACAAAGTTACCGACTATTAGACCTACCGCAAGGGCTAGGAGCGGAGCTTCTAGGTTAAATCTTTTCATCACACTCCAGGAACCTAAAACGGTGACTATGAGACTCATTACGTACAATAGCGTAAACCCTGGAATAAATTCGCTTAATTTATGTCCAAGAATCTTTACAGCAACTCCAAAGATTATGAGAAACAATAAGTATAGACTAATAATTCCGCCGAGATTACTAACAACAAAACCTGTAGCTTTACTAAAATCCGTGTAGGCGGGGACGCTAATTGCAACATATTTCATGAATGTACTGCCAGTAAGCCATAGTAATATTGCGACCGCAACTAACCCTAATCCGAGCCAGACTGCCCAATAGTCTTCTTTTTGCCATAGCGCTGACCAACCACCTGATGGTTTTGTCGGTGCTATTCCGCAGGATGTGTTACTCATTCATAATTCCCTCTTTCGTTTTAATTTAATTAGCAACTGTCTTCGTCTAATTCACCTCCCTACAAGCAAATACCAGATACATTTTTTAGGAATTTTTCGAACAATTAGTGCCGTCCAATAGCCTATTAAAACAAGTATTTTGTTTCTCATATAATCATATAAGCAATAACTATGCCAAATCCCTATTCTTGTTATAACTACCGTAAATATAACGTTTGTAGCCTTCAGAAGAGGTTTAGATTAACTGAGAGACTATGACATACTGTCACTTATGACAAATTGTCATGACAATTTGTCTCGTATCTATAAACCTAAAATCCCGCATTTTTTTATACCTACAAGGAAAAACACTGTAAATACGCCTTGGGGAATTCTGAACGGGGAACCACAGATTACACAGATTACACAGATTAAGAACGATTAGATAGAAACACACAGACAAAGGAT
>JARLHW010000312.1 GCA_031292075.1 Desulfosporosinus sp. | reverse complement strand
TTGTTATAACGAGGTTCTTGTTGAGCTAAAGTCCGTTTCGAAGATGGGAGTCAATGAAGAGGCACAAATTATAAATGATCTGAAAGCCACAGGGTTAAAACGAGGCCTTTTAATCAACTTTGGCGATCATCAATTGAGTTACAAGCGATTAGTAGTTTAGAGCCAAAATGTATTTATTCTGTGTTAATCTGTGTAATCTGTGGTTGATTAACTAAGTACCTGAATAGTCACAACAATAATGATTCGTAATTCAATTTGTAGGTATAATTTTTATACCTACCAAAACACCAAAATGCCTGTAAAATCAGGGTTTGTTAATGTAGGTATAATTTTTCACGTGAATCAAGGTGGATAACTAACTCTATCAACTGCAAATTTCGTGCCAGGCTCTTGCTGCTAACAAAACAGACCGCGCCCGTATGATTTATCAAATTTAATCATTAGCTTTGATAAAAATAAGTGGCAAGTATTCTTATCACTGATAAAAATACTTGCCACTTATTGAAATGAACCTTAATCACTTTCAATTCCATAACTCTTCATTTTATTTAAAATGGTTGTATTGGAAACTCCAAGAACCCTTCCAGCTTTTCTAGAAGACGAATGGGTTGCCAATACTCGTCGGAGCACTTGTTTTTCAACGTCACCCACAATTTGCTTTAACGTCGGCCATTCTTTATTTACAGGAATCTGTATTTTAAAATCCCCCGCCTCACCCTCTATCGGATAATAGGTAGAGACTAAGTCTGTCCACTCATGAAAATCTTGAGGTTTAATCTCAGTAGAATCCAAGACATTGATAATGCGTTCCAGGATGTTTTCGAGTTGCCGTACGTTTCCGGGCCAGGGTTGGCTCATCAACAAGTCCATGCTCTCTTTCGTTAAATGAATTTCCGATTTTCCAAGCTTCTCAGATATCTTGCGAATCAGATGCTGGGCGATCAGAGGAATATCCTCAGAACGCTCCCGCAGGGGGGGAATCCTCAACGGTATAACATTTAACCGATAGTAAAGATCTTCACGGAATTCACCCTTCTGGATCATTTCTTCCAGATTACGATGTGTCGCAGCAATAATTCGAACATCAACCGAAAGTTCCTTAGCTCCTCCAACCCGGCGAATCATGCCTTCTTGCAAAACCCGCAGTAACCGTATTTGCACCAGCGTCGGAATTTCTCCAATTTCATCTAAGAAAATGGTTCCATGTTCTGCTTGCTCGAAAAGTCCCTTCTTTCCTCCTTTGGCTGCCCCTGTAAACGAACCTTCTTCATAGCCGAAGAGTTCGCTTTCCAATAAGCTATCTGGTAAGGCCGCGCAATTGATCGGAATAAAAGGAGCTTGAACTCGCAAGCTTTCTAGATGAATCGCTCGCGCGAACAGCTCTTTTCCCGTTCCGCTTTCCCCTCGCAATAAAACCGTGGAGGTTCCTTTAGCCACCATCTGAGCGGTTTCAACAACCCGACGCATCTTTGCACTCTGGTGAATAATCCCCTCAAACGCTAATAATTGTTTCTTAGGGTCAATTTTTGAGATAATCTCTTTTAACTCCTGTTCTCTCTCCTCGTATGGCATCAGCTCCCGCAACGTTACTGAGAGAATCCCTTTAACCACTTCTAAATCCTTAATGAGTCGTCGAACTTGTTCATCGGTAGTGCAACGAAATTTAATAAACATGCCCTGATCCGGAATGACTTCCATGCCGATCTTATCAACACGATTCTTTTCGCAACCCTCAAAAATCTCCATTCCTAAACCTAAGCGGTCTTCAAAATCAATCTGAATCACACGTTCCAGAAATCCCATGGGCAACCTCCTCTGTCAACGCACCCCCACTAAAATGCGCGAGCATTTTTGAAGTGGAAGCTTGCTCCTAACCGGTAGTATGAACGCTTTTAGTACTTCTAGCCTTTTAAAAGCTTTATGGGTATATAGCAACGCCTGTTAAATCCTCATAAAATTATAACATAATTGACCTCCCTCACGTTAAACCTAGTGAAAAGCCTAAATTCCAATTTCCTGCTTGGTTCCTTCACTCAAAGCAGTTATACTAAACTAGATACGTCGTGGCATAAAGATTGCATGACGGACTTCAAGGAGGTAGATAGCCATGAATAAAACCACCGTCAGTACTCCCAATGCACCTGCGGCCATTGGCCCGTATTCTCAAGGGGTTAAGATTGGAAATCTAATTTTCACTTCTGGGCAGCTCCCTTTAAACCCTCAAACTGGGGAATTGGTTGCCGATATTGAGGGCGCAACCAGACAATCCTTAGATAATGTCAAAGCGATTTTAGAATCCGCAGGCGCGACCTTAGACAAAATCATTAAAACCGTGGTTTTTCTGAGAGACATGAATGACTTTGCTGCGATGAATGCCGTTTACGCCACCTATTTCCCCAATGATCCGCCTGCCCGTTCTGCTGTACAAGTTGCACGTTTACCTAAGGACGCAATTCTTGAAATCGAAGCAATTGCTCTTTCTGAATGCTAACTTAAACGCACCTACTTTGCCTAAAGAGAAAGGGGTTCCAACGGAACCCCTTTCTCTTTCTGTAACTCTGTTTACAGTTGATCATCTAACTAACTCATTGACTCATCTTTTCAAAAATCCTTCTATGGTTATGTAAGTGCGGTTCTTGAGTTGATAGCTTCACAATCACAGGCCTATAAATACATTGCTTATTCTTATTTACCGGAAGGAGTTTGCAACCTAACATCGCGAATAAGTATTATACGACAGAGACAAGTTACGAGTAGGAGAGGAAACACCTAAAGACGCTATATAATTATAGAAAGGACGGATAAGATGACCCTAACTGAACGACTGGAAACGTTGCCCGTATCCAGATTTCATTATCTTCTTCTGATCACAGCTGGTTTAGGTTGGATGTTTGACTCTATGGACACTGGTATTATTTCCTTTGTTCTTCCTGTATTGATGAAGACTTGGAAGCTTAGCCCGGAGCAAGTCGGTACCATCGGAAGTATCGGACTCGTTGGTATGGCAATCGGGGCGATTCTTTCGGGGACAATGGCTGACCTTTTTGGCCGCAAAAAGGTTTTTGCCTCTACACTCGTGATCTACAGTTTCGCAACCGGATTATGTGGTCTGTCTTGGAACTACGAGTCGCTCTTGGTCTTTCGTTTTTTAGTTGGCTTCGGTTTAGGCGGCCAACTCCCTGTCGCAGTAACGCTGATGAGTGAATTTACTCCAGCTAAACACCGGGGTAAATTTCTTGTTCTCTTGGAAAGTTTTTGGGCCCTTGGATGGCTTATGGCTGCTTTAATCTCTTATCTGATCATTCCGCATTTCGGTTGGCAGGTTGCGTTCTATATCGGTGCCATTCCTGCCCTCTATGTTTTTTATCTTTGGCGGTCTATTCCTGAATCCCCTCGCTATTTAGCATCGAAGGGTGACTTCGCTCAAGCGGAGAACATTGTAAAAATTATCGAAACCCAAGCCGGAGTAAGTCGTACTACAACCAAACTGTCTTTGAAGTCCATTTCCCCAAGTCCGCCTGGCATAGCGGTAAATGAACTTTTTTCCAGCAAATTTATTAGACGTACAATCTTCCTCTGGCTTCTCTGGTTCGGAGTAGTCTACGCCTATTACGGAATCTTTACCTGGCTCCCTTCTCTACTTGCTTTGAAGGGCTTTTCCTTAACCAAAAGCTTCCAATACGTCATGACGATGACGTTGGCTCAAATTCCGGGATATTTCAGTGCTGCCTATTTTGTAGACAGAGTCGGTCGTAAGCCGACGTTGGCTATTTATCTCATGGGCACGGCGATTTCGGCTTATTTCTTTGGTCAAAGCACGGATGCCCAAACTATTTTACTGACGGGTTCATTAATGTCCTTCTTTAACCTTGGCGCGTGGGGAATTGTCTATACCTACACGCCGGAACTTTATCCGACCCATGCCCGGGCAACCGGATCTGGTTGGGCCGCTGGGTTTGGAAGAATTGGCGGAATTATCGCCCCAGCCGTCGTTGGTTTAATGCTAGGATCTTACCATTTATCATCTCAATCCGTTTTTCTTATGTTTGCAGGAGTGTTGGTTCTAGCTGCCTTAAATGTCATCATCCTTGGTGAAGAAACCAAGGGCCGACCAATGGATGAAACCTCTCCGTGATTAGCAGCTGAGCAATTCAGCATGCGAAACGCCCGAAAGCAGTTGAACTTTTGTTCAACTGCTTTTGGGCGTTTTAAGAGTTAACCATTTTTTCTCAAAAAACCACTAGGGTTTTGTTGTTGGATCCTCTGCCCAAGATCAGTCGAAGAATTAATTCCTTTCTTTTGCAAGAACCGACTAAGACCTGCTGGAATAGATTGAGCTTGACCTTGACCTAGAAAGTTCCCCTGATTTCTTAGAAAATTTAGAGCCATTAAAAACACCTCCTTAATCCCAATATATTCCACGCGTTCTTTTAACGTCCCAAATAATTGAATTTCAATATGGATTTAATTAATTATCGCCAAGAATTGGTGGTTTAAGATTAATTAAATATAAATACCATATTATGGAACATTAGGTTGATTAATGCATACCGTGTATTATAAGTATCATTAACTAAATGATTCTCACATTTATATAAAGGGGGGCTTACCCATGAAATCGCTGATGGGACAACGAGGTTATTTCCCGAATCAACAGCACAAGTTCTCCCCGATCCAGAGACAGGGAATTAACCCTGTTCAGGGGCCAGGCGCATTGCCTGTTCAACAACGAGTTCTTACACCGGTAACGCAACAACCGATTCAACCAATAGCCCAACCAACTCCCACGACTCCCATTCAGAAGCCAATTCCTTTATTGGTGAAACGTCCAACCTCTTCCGTCCCGACGTCTTCCAACCTCTGGCAACAACAAGCAGGAATTCTCCTGAAACAATACGGTCCTCCGCTCATGAGACAGTTTGGTCCCCCTCTGGCCCGTAAAGTAGGCCTTCCAATCGCCCAGCATCTTGGCCCTCCCTTAGTACGCAAAGTGGGAATTCCCCTAGCCCAACGTATTGGCACGCCTCTTCTGAACAAGGTATTTCTTCCTCTCGCTAAACGAGCAGGCTTTGCGCTCATTCGACGAATGGGGCTTCCATTTTAACCCACGTTCATCCTACTCAAGAAACTTACACTTTGGTAACTTTGGTGACTTTAATAATGGAGAAGGGCGTGGATGGTTAATTACAAACCCATCCACATCTTTCTCACGGTTAGTCGTTCTAATCGTATCTTTTTCTATCTAATAAATATTATAATTATTTTTCTGAAGCTCTTTCATCGACAGGAACTTAGCGGGTTGATGTAGAATACATATTTAAACGTTTTAACGTTAATACTTTGAAAAAGGTAGGTGGTAGAATAACCATGCAAAACGAAAAGATGGTTCAAGCAATTAATGATCAAGTGAATAAAGAATTTTTCTCAGCCTATTTCTATCTCGCCATGCAAGCTTATTTCTCATCTCTAAACCTCGATGGATTCGCCAATTACTTCCGCGTTCAGATTCAGGAGGAACGTGATCACGCTTTAGGTTTCTTCAATTATCTCAACAAAATAGGTGGCAAGATAACTTTAACCGAGATCAAAGAGCCCCAGAATGAGTTTTCCAGCCCTCAAGAAGTATTTGAACTTGCTTTAAAACACGAACAATTCATTACCCAGTCTATTTATGAGCTTATGAATATCTCACGTGAAATTAAGGATCACACGACTGAAATTTTTCTGCAATGGTATATCACTGAACAGGTAGAAGAAGAGGAAAACATGGCTCGTGTGCTGAATAAGCTTAAACTTATCAAGGGAGACGGGGCCGGACTTTTCATGATCGACAGTGAACTTGCCCAACGCATCTATACCCCTGCTGTAATCCCTGGGGTAACGCTCTAACCTAAAATTCCCCCTCACCCTTTTTTTAATAGCCCTGTTGTATTAAACAAAAAGAGTTCTGATGACGTAATACGCCAGCAGAACTCTTTCTTTGTTCCGAATGATTATTTTAACCTTGTTACCGATCGGCAAGATGCTTCATCAAAGCTTCTCCTTCTCTAAATTGCTTCGCTAGAACTTCTTGAACACCCTCTAGGATGGTCAATACTTCTGGGTATTTGATACGATATAAAACCTTTAAACCAATTTTAGTTGATTCAATAAGATGTTGTTTGCGCAAAATGCTTAAATGTTGGGATAAATTAGATTGCTCGATCCCAAATTCTTCAATCAACTCACAAACACATACTTCTTCTTTGCTTTTAGCTAGTCGCTCAAGAATACGTACCCGGGTAGGGTGCGCTAAGGCCTTAAAAAAATCACTTTTCATGGATATAATCTGCTCTTCCACATAAACCCCTCTAATCTATTTTTCATTATAGCTTCCCCATAAAGACCTCATTTAATAATATTATAATATCTCTATTATAATATATTTTTTAACTTAAATCCAACAGAGGTATTTCTAGAAAATCAACAAAGAGATTAAGGCTCCAGCGATTATAATCCAAAGGGTATCAATTTTGGTAAATCGCTGTACTCCAAAGGCTGCTATGGCGAGTCCACAAGTGGGCAAATCAACTAATGAGCCACCCGTTAATTTAAAAATTACTGCCCATAGGGTCCCGAAAAATGCCGCAACAATTCCGCTGATGACCATTTTAATTTTTTCCACCTTCCCTGCTCGGTTATAGAGGTCCGAAATAATATTTACAATTGCAAACGACGGTAAATACATATTTGCCATAGCCAAGGCGGCACCAAAGACCCCAGCCGCTTTATATCCAACAAATGCGGAAATAACGGTAACAGGACCAGGCGTTAATAAGCTCAAGGCTAAAGCGACCCCGAATTCCTTATCAGTGACAAAGTGATATTGATTAATCATAGCTTCCTGAATGAACGGCAACATAGCGTAACCACTCCCAAAAGTTAGACCCCCGATCCCAAATAATGAGTTTCCTAGATTTCGAAATGTGGGATTACTAAAATTTATAGCAAAATTGATAACCAGTAATACCGCAAGCATAATCAACATACCCAGGTATTTTTTCTTACTGAACTCAAACCTAATAGCGGTAACTGCTCTTGGAGAAGATATATTTGTGATCCAAAACTTTCTATTCATCACTGCTTTCCAAACAGAAAACTTAATAGTCAGGAAAGCAAACCCTAGGCTCACCGCTCCAGAAACTAAAAGCAGAGCCATGATATTTACCTTCAGAAAATACACCATTATAAACCCGCCAACTGCCAGAATCGTCAGTTGAGGAGTGTTTACCCCTTTTTTCCAGAGATCTATAAGCGTGTTTAATACAAGGCCTACAACTAAAGCGCCTACTCCTTTAAATAACGAGGCAACCCAAGGAACACCATTATAGTTTAGATAGAGGTGGGCAAGAACGACCATCGCCACAAAACAAGGAATTACAAAAAAGATACTCGCCACTAAGGCACCTGGAAAACCCCTGAGAAAATATCCAATATAAGTGTTGAGATTTACGGTAGGTGCCCCGGGTAAGAGTTGGGAAAGAGCTAACCCGTTCAGGTATTCTTCATCAGTCATCCAGTTCTTCTTGTCAACCAACGATTTTTTTGCTTCCCCTAAAGCCGCCAAGCTATATGATACAAGCCCTATGTGAAAAAAAGTCATAGCAATTTCAAAGAGACTTACTAATCTAGGTTGTTCCAACGACGGATTAGTCTTCCGTAACGTTTTCCTTACCATGAATATACCTCCTCGTATAATTAATTCATACTCATGAGAAAACTCTCGTCCTAACAGGAAAAGTATTCAGCTCGAATAGAACACTCGAAGAGTATAATCTGTTCAGATTTACTTAACATCTAATTATATGTTTACGTTTCATCTAGTGTCACTGTGCATATAGATTTAATATAGATATATTCTACGGTTTTTATTAATATCCTCTTTTCCTCGAGTCCCTAATAAAAAATGGCTCCTACTTAAAAGTAAGAACCATTCGTTAACAGTTATGAGGTGAGCCGTTATTCTTTTCCGTGCTTGTGCACATGGATATCTGCCGAAAAAACTAGGCCTTTCGGTACCATTGCACAAATTTCTGCAATAAGGGGTTCGATTTTCTCAGCTACATCCACGATTTCTAAGATCATAGGTAGATCGGAAGATAACTCTAAGAAGCGAGCTGTATGGAGAACTTTATCCCCACCGTAGCCTTCGATACCTCGGCTTACGGTTACACCCCCAATCCCTTTCTCTTTGAGCCAATGTACTAAATATTGATAGAGAGGCTTATTTTTGTAGCGTTCGCTTTCACCTAAATAAACTTTAAGTAACTTTGCTTTACCTAACATCTAAAACCCTCCTTTCAACTAGGCTTAAACAAACGGGTTCCTCGCTTAAATTGACCTTTACAACTGAACTAGTGTCTGGGAAAGTCGAATTACAGGATCCGGGCCAGTCTTACTCCCAGAGCAACTCCAGTAAAACCAATGATCACACTAAACAAAGTATAAAGCCCCGCAGTTAGCAAGCTGCCCCCTTCTATTAGCATTAAAGCTTCATAAGTGAACGTTGAGAATGTAGTATAAGCACCCAAAAAACCTACCCCGATACCTAACCGCCATAATGGGCTTATTGTCAATTTTTCTATAAATAATATATTCAGAAACCCTAATAAGAAAGCCCCAGTTATATTGATTATAAAAGTACCCAATGGAAATCCTTGGTTCCATTTACTAGATATCCAAAAACCGAGACCATAGCGGGACAGCGCTCCTAAGGCGCCACCTAAAGCAATAACCAAGATACTTTGCATTTTTTACTCCTTTCCTTCACTGTGAACGTCAATTAGCTATGTAATCAATGATATCCTTGTAAATCACCTCATAACCAAGTTCAATCACCTTCTTGAACTCTGGAGAGATGGCATTCCAATCCAAAATATCCACCCGGAAAGGCAGATCAGACTCTTGAAAGGCTTCTTCGATGTCCGCCAGCATAATCCAATCCAATTTATCTTCTCCCACAATCGACAAATCCAAGTCAGAGTATACTTTGGCGGTCCATTTATAGCGTGATCCGAAAGCCCTGACTTCACAATGAGGGACATGTCTTTTGATAATATCCAATATGATTTCCAACTGGATTTCCGAAACGTTAATCATTTCGTACCTCTAAAGCTTTTAAGAATGATTTTGCATCTTCTAAAAAAAATCCCGCCTTATTAAAAATAACGTCTGCAACATCACGGTCATAAGTATGTGAAGTTTTATTTCTCAATTCATGGTATACAACCCAAGCCTCAAAGTCTGTAATTAAAAGATTTTCTGTCGCATACCTAAATAGTTGCTTTCTTGTAACCCCTTCCATCATTCCTGGCGTTAGATTTAGTTCCAACCACCGTTTCATGAACTTCCAACAAAGTTCGTAGGAAAATTCAAAATTCTGGATGACAGCAGCCTTATAAACCTCAATTTCATCCTGCTCAACTTTTCCCTCAGCAAGCTTTCTAGTTGTAAAATTCCAAGCCCGTTCTAAAGATGCTACTGCTTTTTCCAAACTACTTAATTCTAAAGACATACGATCTCCCCTCCTGATGTTTAGGTCCAAAGTCGTAATGTCCTTGGGCCAGAATTCAATATAGGTTTCAAAATTAAACTGCATTTACTTCAATCTTAAAAATGCTTGACACATAGTACCCTCATTCTACCATAAAATGCTTTTATGATGCCACTTTAACAATTCGTGATTAACGCAGTACATTTACAAACATTCAAACAATTATTATAATGCATTTAAGGTAAAAAAGGAGGAATCATTTTGAACCATCAACCCGGTGCAGCTCACGAAGACGATCATCATGGACACAACCACAATGCACTAGGGGTACATCTACACGCCACAGGGGCTAAATTAAAGTGGGCTTTTTTCGCTACCTTCTTCATCTTGACAGTGGAGGTAGTTGGAGGAACCTTCGCGAACAGCTTAGCCCTTCTCAGTGATGCCGGACACGTGCTGACAGATGTCGCTGCCTTAGGTCTTGCTTGGTTTGCTGCTGTTCAAGCACAAAAAGCTCCAACTCTTAGTAAAACATTTGGTTATCATCGCACTGGGATTTTAGCCGCTTTAGCCAATTCCCTTACGTTAATTATTATTGCTTTCGTGATTCTTTATGAGGCTTTTCATCGTTTTCAAAATCCCCAACCAGTGGCAAGCATAATTATGTATTGGAGTGCAGGCATTGGTGTGATTGTTAATCTGGCAATTGCTTTCGGCTTGCGAGGAGGTGAAGATAACCTCAACGTCCGTTCAGCTCTTCTGCATGTCTTAGGAGATGCGGCAGCCTCAGCGGGTGTTATCATCGGCGCTGTGATCATGCAATTCACTCAGTGGTACGTTATTGACCCGATCATCTCCGTTTTAATTGTTCTAATGATCGCTTGGAATGCCGGGAAGATCGTGAAAGTAACGATTCACATCTTAATGGAAGGGGCCCCGACTAATTTCGAATATGATCGCTTACTAGCTTTTGTTCGAGCGTTGCCTGGGGCTAAAGACATTCATGATCTCCATGTCTGGAGTGTGACTCCGGAACGGGTTGCCCTCAGTTGCCACCTTGTCGTTGATCCGGAGGGTTCACTTGAGCGGAGCACAGAAATCGTCAAACAGTTAAAGCAATATCTCCTCAAGGAATTCGGTATCTCCCACACGACGATCGAAGTTGAAATAGACCAATGCGGATGCACAGCACTTCTTTGCCACGAAACCCTTTGGGAAAAGTACTAGTATAGTCCATCTCAAGCCTACTTGACACAGTTGCTATTTTGTTTTATAGTAGTTGTAATTTAAGTATGACAATTGAATATGTAATTTCTCTTATCAAGAGTGGCGGAGGGACTGGCCCAATGATGCCCAGCAACCGATAGCGTTAGCTATGAGGTGCTAATTCCAACAGAGCTGTAGGTTCTGAAAGATGAGAGTAGCGTGTTAAATAACATAACGATCGCTTCTCTTGAAGCGGTCGTTTTTTATTTGCCAAAGAACTACTTGCAAGGAGGGAATTATTGTGACCGAAAAACATCAACTAGGTTTTGAAACTATCTCCCTACATGGAGGGCAAAGCCCCGATTCGGCGACTAATTCACGTGCCGTTCCAATCTACCAGACGTCTTCCTTTGTATTTAACGACACGGATCATGCTGCTAACCTGTTTGCTTTAAAAGAATCCGGTAATATTTATACCCGTATCATGAATCCCACTCAAGACGTATTTGAACAACGCATCTCGCTCCTTGAAGGAGGCGTAGGGGCACTCGCTACTGCATCCGGGCAAGCAGCAATTACCTATGCTATCTTAAACATCGTTCAAGCTGGGGACGAAATCGTTGCCTCAAGTTCCCTATACGGTGGTACTTACACCTTGTTCGCCTATACGTTTGCGAAACTTGGAGTCAAAGTCCACTTTGTTGATGTAGACAAACCGGAAGAATTCCGCTCAAAAATTACAGATAAGACAAAAGCCTTATACACGGAAACTATCGGAAATCCTCAGATTAATGTTGCCGATCTCGAAGCAATAGCCCAAATTGCTCATGAAAACGGCGTCCCTCTAATTGTTGACAATACCTTTGCCTCACCGTATTTATGTCGACCTATTGAGCACGGAGCCGATATCGTTGTTCATTCTGCCACCAAATTTATTGGTGGACACGGGACTTCACTCGGTGGTGTCATTGTCGACTCGGGGAACTTTAGCTGGAACAATGGTAAGTTTCCGGGGCTCAGCCAACCTGACCCTAGCTACCATGGTATTATCTATACTGAAGTCTGTGGCAAGGCCGCCTATATCACCAAAGCTAGGGTCTCCCTTTTACGAGACACTGGCGCAGCCGTTTCTCCATTTAACGCTTTCCTGTTTTTACAAGGCTTAGAAACACTGCCTTTACGTATGGAACGCCATGTCGAAAATGCCCAAAAAGTTGCTATATTTCTTGACCAGCATCAGTTGGTCACTTGGGTTAACTATCCGGGGCTTGAAAAGAGTCCTTATCGCGCACTCGCTAAAAAATACTTACCCAAAGGATCTGGATCGATCTTTACATTCGGCGTCAAAGGCGGCCTTAACGAAGGGAAGAAGTTCATCAACAACCTCAAACTATTCTCGCATTTAGCGAACGTCGGGGATGCCAAATCCCTAGTCATTCATCCGTCAAGCACAACCCATCAACAGCTCGATGAGAATTCACAGCGCGTTTCCGGCATATCACCGGATATGATCCGTCTCTCCATCGGCTTAGAAACAATCGATGATCTTCTGTATGATTTAGATCAAGCACTTCAGGCCAGTCAGAAGGCTTAAGGGAAGAGACATCGACGGAGAAACAGGAAGCAAGGGGACGGTTCCTTTGCTTCAATGACCGTTTCGCCATCGAATAAATATTTGTTAGATAGGGGGCCCAACATGCCTATTAAGATACCTGAACATTTACCAGCTATGGAAATACTCGGTCGAGAAAACATTTTTGTGATGGGCGAAGAACGAGCCTTTCACCAAGACATACGCCCTTTGAAGATTGTTATACTCAACCTCATGCCTCGCAAGGAAACCACCGAAACACAAATTTTAAGATTACTCGGAAATTCACCCTTGCAAGTCGACATTGTACTCTTGCATATTGAAACTCATACTTCTAAAAATACTGCTCAGGAACACCTGGATGCGTTTTATAAAAGTTTTAGTGACATTAAAGAACAAAAGTTTGATGGCATGATCATAACCGGGGCACCGATAGAACATTTTGAATTTGAGGCAGTCACCTACTGGAAGGAAATTCAGGACATCATGGATTGGACAAAAACCCACGTAACCTCAACTTTTCACATCTGCTGGGGAGCTCAAGCCGGGCTGTACTACCATTATGGCATTCCTAAATACCCACTCGATGAGAAAATGTTCGGTATTTTTAAGCACAATGTAAATAAGCGCGGCTTAAATGGAATGCAGCTCCTACGTGGTTTTGACGACGAATTTTACGTTCCTCACTCGCGCCATACGGAAATCAAACGTAGTGACCTTGAGAAGCACCCTGAATTAGAGATTCTGTCGGAGTCTGATGAAGCAGGCATTTATATTGTGGTGTCTTCAGACGGACGCCAAGTATTTGTAACAGGGCATTCGGAATACGATACGTTAACCTTAAAAGAAGAATATGATCGGGACATCGCCAAAGGACTTGCCATTGCCCTCCCGCAAGGGTATTTTCCTAACGATGACCCAACTCAGACGCCGGTCCACATATGGCGTTCTCATACTAACTTACTCTTTCAAAACTGGCTAAATTATTATGTCTATCAGGAGACTCCTTATGACCTAGGAGGCCGCTAAAGTATGCTTACTTGCTACTTTGAGAATATCCCAAATTATTCACATACTGGTACACTTCAGTTACCTGTTTGACAGGTAGTTCTCCTCCCAAGATCCCGGCACTACTGCCAAAGATATAGCCACCCTCTCCTGAAGCCGCAGCTAACAATTCCGAAGCTTTTTCTATTCTGTTGCCCTCATTAAACCACCCTAGATCATAGCCACCCATCAAACAAAGGATATTTTTTGTCGCCATTCTGACTTTAGCGATATTAGTCAGCGAAAAATCAAGGGAATGCAATCCATCCACTCCAGAATTAATAATATCGCTTAATACCAACAATAAATCCCCATCAGCATGAAAAAAAATCGGTGCTTTTTGGGCCCGCAGCACCTGAACCTGCTCCGTAAGGTTGGGGAAAAAGTATTTACGCAATGCCGTAGGAGAAATAAACGTTCCGCCTTGATAAGCTATATCATCCGCAATGATTATTCCGTTCGCCCCCGAGGCCAGAGCATTTAACCCAAGTTCAACATTTGAAGCTGCAGCCTCAGTGACCAGCACAGGTAATATTGGGTCACGTTTAGCAATTGCCATTAGAAAATCGGTAAATGATGGAAAAAGTTTTGCAGTTCCTTGAAATGGACCGTCAATTAAAGCAAAAATAAAATAATCCGTCTCTTCTCGCCATTGTTTGAAACTATCCCAAACCCGGTTTTTTTCTTGCGGAGAGGAAACCGGAGAAAAAGCTAAGGCATCTAACCCACAAAGTTCACAAGCCTCTACCCTGTCTTGAAACGATACGTTTTCCTTTAAGCCTAATAATTTGGCTACAAAGCTATCTTCAAGATAAAACTCCCCTTTGGGAATACGGTCTACCCCCTCAAAGCGTGTAGCTGCTAAAATTCTCTCGATTTTAGTCACGTAGCCCACTCCTTCACTACCTTTTACATAAACCTTTAACCATTAGTGTAATACCAAAACTTTATTAAATTCATCAGCCTCAATAGTTGGACTAGAGTCTATTCCCCGCTTCCCAGCAATTTTATGTAATCACCTCTAAAAGAGGTGATTCCCAGGCCGATAGGCTTATTTTCATGATCAAAAAGTTTCTGTTCGACAACCAATAAGGCTAGTTGATTATAAATGTCAAGATACTTTTTGATCATATCATCAGGAATTTGGGCAGAAATCGTCAAAGTTTTCTTTAATGAAAAAAGAGGCATCCCCTTAGCCATCATTTCTGGGAACGTTGAATATTCTATTTCTTTTTCGACGATCGGCATACCCTTATAATAAAGCAAGTATTTAACATCATAAGCCACAGGTTCACCGTCCGTATAGAACAGCCGACGTATGATAATAACTTTTTTGTTTTTAGTAATTTGAAGTTCATTCGCCAATCTTTCATCTGGCAAAATGATGTTAACCTCTAATAACTTTGTTTTATCCACACTGTTGATGGAATTTTTCATTTCATCATAGAAGACAGTATATTTATTATGTTGAGGGTCCTGAACAAAATGACCTTTTCCTGGAATTGAATATATAAACCCTTCATTGACCAGAATAGCGAGACCTTTCCTTACCGTCGCTCTACTCGCTCCATACTCTTTACACAAGGCCGCCTCAGAGAGAATCGTCTCACCTGGCTTTAATCCAGCGTTGTTAATCTTACTTTTGATATCTTCAAATATTTTAAGATATACCGGGCTAGTCATTACGTTCTCCCTTTCGATTAGAACCACTAATCCATTTCTTGCATATTTCAACCCCATCTGAAACATCCTTGGCAAAGCAATCGGCACCTATAAAGTTACATGCTCCTTCCGTGAGATGATTACCACCCACGATTAACTTAACTTCGTTTCGTCTTCCTGTCCCAATAAAGGCCTCAATGACTTCCTTCATTGAATCGATCGAATTTGTCAATATCCCACTAAGACCGATAATATCTGGTTTATGTTCTTCATACTTTTGAATAAAGAGTTCTTTAGGAACATCTACCCCAAGATCAATAACCTCAAAGCCATTAACCTCCAACATGCCTCTAAGAATATCCTTGCCGATATCATGGATGTCCCCTTTGACAGTCCCAATCATGATCTTGCCAATTGTCCCCTCAGGATTACTATGAAAATGTCGTGTCATATGATCCAATCTTAAGACATCTTTATAAATAAGTCCCGCCATAATTAAATCAGCGATAAAATAGTCCCTACTCTCATACAATTTCCCAACCCTAGTCATTCCCTCGGCCATGAGCTTCAAAAGATAAAGTGGCTCCATTCCCGCCTCTAAAGCATCGTTCGCTAATTTAAGTACAGCATCTTCTTCTAATTGCTCTATAGATTTTACGATCTTATCTTCGGTCTTTTTAAGGTATTTCATAGACACCTCCAACATATCTTAAGAAATTTGACCGCTTCAAATTTCGTGCCGGTTCGATCAAGGTTCGGCTTCGCGTATTTTCCTTAATGTGTTAATACCTTAAAATATTATACTGTCTCAGGCAAGTTATTGCTAGCTGACCCCACCCGTAACGTATGATACGTCTTCAATTGAATTCATTGTAAAAGCAAAGCACTTATGAATACTTTTTGAAAATCTTTTCTGGTCGATAGTTCAACGTGCTCCGCCCGATATGACAGAACCCTTGCTCGTGCTCTCTCTGCCACTGAAAGTAAGGCCATTTTTGCTCCATCACCAGCTGCATTACCAATCGTTTCTATCCTTTCAAGCAGCACTGGGGGCAGTAAGCCAATGGCTAGTGCACTTTCCTTTTTTATATAATTGCCGAAAGCTCCCGCCAGAAGTATACGATCTATGGCTTGCTCGTCAATACCCATTTCGAGCAATAAAATGCTTATCCCGGCCCTAATGGCCCCTTTAGCCAGCTGTAACTCACGGATGTCCTTCTGGGTGAGCACAATGTCTTCACCTGTTGCAGAATCCTTGCCCCAAACCAAGACAAACTCGCTAACCGTTTCATTACGGCGCAGCCGCTCACGGACTGCTGAAGGCAACTTCTCAAGTTGTGCAGGTTTGTTTACCAAACGTCCTGTTGCTTCAATTACGCCAATTTTTCGCATTGCAGCAATGGCGTCAATCAGACCTGAGCCACAGATGCCTCTTGGCTTAGTATCGGCAATCACATCCAACTCCACATTTTCTCCAATACGCACGCCTTCGATCGCACCTTCGGCAGCCCTCATTCCACATTTAATTTCAGCCCCTTCAAAAGCAGGGCCTGCCGCAGTGGAACAAGTTAGAATCCGATCTTCACTAGCTAGGACCATTTCTCCGTTCGTGCCTATGTCAATGGCTAGACTAATACCCGCAAGGCGATCAACACCAGCTGCAAGCATGACACCCACTGTGTCAGACCCAACGTAACCAGCAATATTCGGTAAAACAATGACTTTGCCTGTTTCCAAGATATTCAGCCCTAATTCTTTAGCGGTTACTTCTATGGTTTGACGAAAAACCGGAATAAAAGGTGCAGGAGCCAGATACGTAGGGTCAATGCCTAAAAATAAATGACTCATAGTCGTGTTGCCAACAACGGTGGTTTGATAAATTTCCTGATGGCTTACTCCTGTTTTGGCACACAGATTAGCAATAATACCATTTATAGCATCTATAACTTTGGCTTGGAGCTGACTTACTTGATCAGGACCGCTAGCCGCATAGGAGATGCGAGAAATTACGTCCGCTCCAAACACATGTTGGGGATTTGTTGTGGCTCCACTGGAGATGACCGACCCATCAGTCAGATCCATAATATAAACCACTACCGTCGTCGTTCCGATATCTATGGCCAGCCCACATTGACGGCCCTCCGTATCTCCCGGTTCCACGGCAAGTAAGTCATTCCCATCTCGAACGACCGTCACTCTGAAATTCGCTTGGCGTAAGGTCTTCGGCAAATTCGCTGCGACTCGGCGGTTAAAGGGGATTTCAAGGTTTGGCAAAGCAGCCAACAAACGCTCCCAGTCCGGAGTTTGATCGGTTACGGACGGTTGTTCTAAGAGTACTTGAACTTTATGGATACTCGGTTCGATTCTAAACCCTTTTATATTGTCCATACTCAGTTTTCTATCAAACGCATCGTTTTGCTCACCGAGCCTGACTGTCAAATCTTCCGATAGTGTATACATGCAAGCTAACACCCATCCCGCTGCACGCTCCGCCTCATTTAGGAACCCTTTCCCATCCGTCGGCTCCGGCACAAGCTTTCCCACTGGGATTTGAACCTTACATTTGCCACACGTTCCTTTGCCGCCACAGGCGCTTTGTATTGGCACTCCAGCTGCAACAGCAGCTTGAAAAATAGTATCTCCGCTTGGAACCTTCACTACTTTGTTTAAAGGGAGAAACGTCACTGTAACCACTTGCTGACACTCCTTTCTCATCCTAAAATCAAACGCTAACCTCCACAATTTTGGGCAAACTTATTCATGTTGCAGGTTTTTTGTAAACTACAGAAATCACAATGAGTTTTCCCCTTGAAGTCCGGCAAATTATGTCCAACTCCCATGACCATGGCCACTGATTTACGGGGAATCATTAAATTAGAATCTGTAAGAGTAATGCCGATCTGTTCTGCCTTAAGAGTTTCTATAATGGTCCGTACATCGTCAAGCCCACTCCAATAGGAGTGGCCGGGACCTAAGAGGAAAGTTGTGCTCATGCCGGCAACCTTATACTTATCCTCAAGTTCTGCAATGACAAGCATTATACTTTTAGCAAGAAATATCGAGCCTGCTGCATCAAGGGCGAACGACTCTAATATTTTTCCAGCCTGATTATAATCTGCCACAGCGTTATCCAAGGCACTCCCGATAGTCATAGCCAATAAAACTAATTTTTCAGCTCTCCCTGCCACTTTCACCAATAAACTACTCTTTAACTTTGGCCCTTTCTCCAGAAAAAGCTCTTGTTCTTCCGCGCCTGATATCGCAAACTCGCGCCAAATAAGTACGGGGCGCACATGCTTGGCATCTTGCCTCAAGACTTGATTATGTATTTCCACCACGCTAGGACGCGGCGGACGTTTGCTGTAATCAGCCCCTTCCGCCCTAAACACCTCTTCAAGGGTTACCTCTGGCAAAGGGATTTCCTGAACGACCGATTCTGTCATAATTTCACCTTTCTTTCCAAAGACCGCCAGGAGATCAGCTATATTTGCCGATCTCCTGGCGACCTAAATAGATACTTGATTGCACTCATCTTTTCCTACTTCAAATAACATAATTGTATTTTCCGGCATTACAGCTAAATAATCAAGATAACGCATCCAATCTTGTTCGCAATATAAATTATTCTTAATAAGTGCTATATAAGAAACTATTGTACGATCCACATGAATTCTGTTCACATAGCTTTCTGAAATCCTCATTAAACTTGATCTTAGCCACGTCAGCGATTGAGCATGGGTCGCACCTTTTTACTTTATTACATTAATACTAGCATTTTGAGGTAATGCCAAACCCGCTGCCACTTCCACTGTTTTTAGAATTCCTGAAACCCCAGGGCAGCTAGGATGTGGGCTATATCTGGCAAACGTCTCATAAACTTTCCCCGTATGAAGTTTATTCAGAATTTCTTTGTAGGCATCAACTTCCGTTAACTCTTTGGCAATCTTTTGGTAATTCGGACAGTCGCTTGTTATCTCCAATTTTATCATCTTGCTTCTTCGAGAATTTAATTGACTACTATCGCTCATTGCCTCGACATTAATGGTAAAACCGCAGACCCCACAGTGAATAATTCCTATCGCCATCTTAGTCCCTCCAATACTTTGCTTAATTGTAAGTCCTTAATGTTTACTTGCCACATGGGAATTTTCCCAGTTACTCACATACTGATACACTTCAGTTACCTGTTCAACTGATAGTTCACTTCCCAGTATCCCAGCACTACTGCCAAAGATATAGCCACCTCCACCTGAAGCCACAGCTAATAATTCCGAAGCTTTTTCCGTCCTGTTTTCCTCATTAAACCACCCCAGGTCATACCCTCCCATTAAGCACAAACTATTTTCCGTTGCCTTTTTGACTTTGGCCATATCGACCAACGAAGAAAAATCCAAGGAATGTAGTCCATTAATCCCCGAAGCAATAATATCTGTTAATACCGGGATTGTAACTTATTAAAGAAGCCCCGTACAATGCTGATTGCAGCCGTCGTCGGGACTTCTTCATTCGTATAATTCATTTTACTCTTTTAAATCATATATGTTAGAACAATCCTGTAATTGTTCCGTTGGCATCAATATCCATGCGCATCGCCGCCGGTCGTTTCGGCAATCCCGGCATGGTCATAATAGCACCAGTAACCGCTACCAAGAAACCAGCTCCGGCAGAAAGACGGATTTCCCGAACGGTGATCATAAAACCAGTTGGCCGACCTAACCGAGCGGCATCATCTGAGAGAGAGTACTGTGTCTTTGCCATGCAGATCGGCAAATTGCCATAACCCATCTCAACATATTTCTTCATGGAAGCTTGTGCTGCTTTATCGAAGTTAACGCCATCCGCGCCATAAATCTCTTTGGCAATTTTCTCAATTTTTTCCTCAATGGATAAATCCAATTCATAGAGAACTTTGAACTTGGATTCTTTGCGTTCGATCACAGAAAGTACTGTTTCAGCAAGTTCAACGCCACCTTCTCCGCCTCGCGTAAACACTTCAGAAAGTGCCACTTTTGCACCTAACTCCCGACATCTCTCGCGCACCAAGTTTAGCTCAGCATCTGTGTCAGTTGGGAAGCGGTTAATCGCGACAACAGCCGGAACCCCAAATTTGCCCATGTTTTCGATGTGTTTCTCAAGGTTGACAACCCCTCGAGCTAAGGCTTCTAAGTCCTCTGTACCTAACTGATCTTTAGCAAGCCCACCATTCATCTTTAAGGCCCGAACAGTTGCCACAATGACAACAGCCTCAGGTTTCAATCCACCGAAGCGGCACTTCAGATCAAAGAATTTTTCAGCTCCGAGGTCAGCACCAAAACCAGCCTCCGTGACTAGATAATCCGCCAGTTTAAGACCCAATTTTGTTGCCATTATACTGTTACACCCATGAGCAATATTTGCAAACGGTCCACCATGGATAAACACAGGCGTGTTTTCCAAAGTTTGTACAAGATTTGGTTTAATCGCGTCTTTCATTAGAAGGGCCATGGCCCCTTCAGCTTCTAAATCATGGGCGGTGACAGGCTTTCCTTCATAGGTATAGGCCACGACAATCTTGCCGAAACGTTCTTTGAGATCCATGAGATCACTTGCCAGACAGAGGATCGCCATCACTTCAGAGGCTACGGTAATATCATAGCCACTTTCGCGAGGAACGCCTTCCATCTTGCCGCCCAAACCCATGACAATTTTGCGTAGTGCACGGTCATTCATATCCACAACACGGCGGAATACGACTTGACGAGGATCAATATTTAAAAGGTTTCCTTGTTGAATACTGTTGTCTAACATCGCTGCTAAGAGACTATGAGCCGACGTAATAGCATGGAAATCTCCAGTAAAGTGAAGATTAATGTCTTCCATGGGCACAACTTGAGCATACCC
Organism: Desulfosporosinus sp.; assembly: GCA_031292075.1. Lineage (GTDB taxonomy): Bacteria > Bacillota > Desulfitobacteriia > Desulfitobacteriales > Desulfitobacteriaceae > Desulfosporosinus. The sequence goes on along the minus strand of JARLHW010000312.1, from coordinate 13,345 downwards.
ACCTCCGGCAGCTCCACCCTTAACTCCAAAACAAGGACCTAGAGATGGTTCGCGTACCGCAATCATCGCCTTCTTGCCCATTTTCGAGAGTGCTTGCCCTAATCCCACGGTTGTTGTCGTTTTTCCTTCTCCTGCAGGGGTAGGATTAATAGCCGTAACTAAGATGAGCTTGCCATTGGGCTTATCTTTTAACCGATTCCAAACGCTCAGATTAATCTTGGCTTTATACTTGCCATAAGACTCAATCTCATCCTCTTGCAAATCGAGGTTATTGGCTATCTCTAAGATTGGTTTCATTACTGCAGCCTGGGCAATTTCGATGTCACTTTTCACGCTAATTACTCCTCTTCTAGTTTATTTATTCATAAGGATTATTTCATCTACCGTTTTAACTTTTACTAAATTAGCAAGTTGCTTTGCAATGGAGACAATCTCATCAGTCGTAGCTGCCATCTCCTCAGTTGCTGCAGCTTGGTTCTCCGACGAAAGGCTTGTTCTTTTAATCTTTTCACCGATCAACTCAATCGCCTTCTTAATTTCTAAAAGCGACCCTGCCGCCTTTTCTGCCGACTCCTTACTCTCGCTTGAGAGTTTACCCATTTCTTTAGCTACGACACTGAATCCTCTTCCTGCATCTCCCGCTCTTGCAGCTTCAATCGATGCATTTAAGGCAAGGAGATTTGAATGTTTTGAGATATTCTTAATATCCTCGATTATGCTGTCGATGTCCTTAATTTCATCTTCAGTCTGTGCACTAAATTCGTCAATTTCATTAATAAAGGTTGATAGTTGCTGTGAACTCGAAGCAACTTCCTCTATACCAGCGTTTAATTGTTCCATGGAGGAGAAGAGTTTAGAAGTACTATTTTCGATTCCAGTCTCTTTTTCGATGCTCTTAGAAACCGATACTACGGCAACGACCTCTCCATTTTCATCAAATACAGGTGTAAGAAGACCTTTAGCAGGAACTCCAAAGAATCTTGTGGGAACAATCGACGCCAATTGTGCTTTCGTTTTTTTAATATAGTTGTAATTATCCATAACTTTTATTGGATCCCCAACTTTTGAAGGCATTTTGAGTTGACCTGGTGCATAAGCTGCGATAATCTCTTGTCGAAGATCAAATACAATAACAGTAATATCATCTTGCATAACTTCATTCAAACTTGGCATTATCTCAATAAATTTTTTAAGTTCTCCTTCTTCCATTTATTCAACTCCTAAGAAAGTCTATATCTATTTAAGCGCGTTTTATTTGTTCTCTAATAGGAATCAGTGCGATTATCCCCAGCAAAGGACCAGCTGCCAGAATCCACCATACAGACGCAAAACTACCTGTAGTATCAATTGACCACCCTAAAACTAATGGTCCAATCATAGAGGCAAACTGCCAGACAAAATTCGTTGTACCAGTGGCCGTAGCTGACCATTCTTTACCGGCAAACTGAGTAACCAAGACACTAAGGTGCGGATTTGCAAGATAGGATAAAAACCCGACTAAAAAGCCGATAAGACATAACATAGTTATCGAATGCATATAGCCAAAAATGATTGTGAAAGGAATCTGCACGGCATAGGAAAAAATTAATATGTTTTTGCGATTACCAATTTTATCCGAGATATAACCGGAGATTAGAGGCGCTAATACTCCCCCAATTCCGTAGAAAATCATCACTAGACCTGCAATAGCCACTGAATAACCCAGTTTGTTTTTGATATAGGTATTAGCCCACGTGGCTATCCCCAGCTCTGTCCATAATAGGCAAAACCCTGCTACTGATGTGAGAAGTAGTTCTCTGCTGGTAAATATTACCTTGAACCCACCAAAAATATTTCCACTATTTTTGACTTGATCCGAAGCCTTAGGAACAAAGAGTAGAATCAAAATACCTATAAGACCAGTGACAATACCAATAACCGCGAAAACGCCTTGCCAACCCACTGAGCTATTTAAAGCAGGAACGATATAGTTTGATAAAACAATACCTGCTGACGGAGCTGCCAACAAGATTCCAAAAGCTGTCCCACGTTCTTCTTGGGGAAACCACTCTATTACTGCACGAGAACAAGCAGACATGACTGCTCCAGCACCAAGACCTGTAACAATCCGGAGCCAGAAACCACTATCATAACTCGTCATATAGTGCATGGCAAAAGTAGAAATTCCCTCTAGAATAAGACTTATCGTCAATACCGCTCTAACACCTAGACGGTCTGCCAATATTCCAGCCGGAATTTGGGTAATAACATAACCAATATAAAAAGCAGTCATTAATGAGCCAGCCTGAGTATTATTCATGTGCAAAATCGGTGCTACGACTGGTATTAGTGGTGGCCATGACATTCTACTAATAAAAGTTAGTAAGAAACTGGTTACCATAAGCGTGAGTATCACCCATCTATAACCGCTAAGTTTCGGCTTATCAGTCGTCTTTTCCATTTTAATCAACTCTTTCTTGTTAAATTAATAAGTAAGGGCAACCTCCTTCCCGATAAAGCATTCCGTTTTGCAGCACATGCAGAGTGGTTCCCTATGCGGTCAGGTGTTGCCCAGTAAATTAAAGCCCCTGAAAACGAGATCGACTTACAATAGTAAATCCATAATGAACATAAACATAGCATCTTCATATTTTTCGATTTTTGGCGCAATTGCTTGTGTAGGCTTTCCTTCTAATTCCGGGTGCTCTGCTAAATAGTCTTCCCAAGTCGTATAATATTTCGAGTCCATTTTACCTTCTCCCTCCATCATTAGTAGGTTCCGTTTTCATGAACATACTCTAGAACAGCTCTAAGATTTTCTACAACCGGACCATTGGCTTCCAAATGAATAATGCTCTTGTCCGCTTGCCACCAATACCTTCCACCTGGAGCAAGAATGTCCAATAATTCTTTGGCCTTGTCCAAACACTGTTGCTTAGTCCCCGTTTGCAACATAGTGATAGGATAGAACCCGGAAATAATGTGTTTTTTCCCAAGTTTCTCCTTAACAAGTTTCGCATCCCCATATTCAAATCTCATAATTGTATTTTCTGGCAATTCATACAGATAATCGAGGTATCTCATCCAGTCATGCTCCACAAACAATTGGACATTTTGACCCAAACCAGCCAATGTCTCGACCAACTTTTTGAAGGTTGGCCAGTATAACGTTGCAAAATCCTTATCCCGCAAATAGGGAGCCATGTGAAGCGGAATAAATGTATAACCTAACATTTCAGTATTCGATAAAGTACCTTTTTTAACCATCAAGGGTAATACGGCTTCACAGGCTGCCGCTACCTTATCGGGATACCGTCTGACATCACCTGAAATCCCTTTGAAACTTCTCAGAAAGTCTGCCATAAAATCAAATGGAGCTTCCGTTAGAGCACCAATCATTGCAGCATAGCCATATTTGGCATTCATTTTTGTTCGGATAGTTCCGAGGTAAGCAAGATCATCGGCTTGAGCCCGCATCGCTTTAGCTAAGGCCATAGCTACTTTACCAGGTGCTCCGTTAAACTCTGTATACAAACGGGGTAAAATAGTTTCGACAATACAATCATAGGGGGCTGCAATAAATTGGTCATATTCCTCAGCCAACAAGCCTACGACTTCTGGATGCTGCATAAATCCGCTAGAACTCATAACAATTGAGGTTGACCCTAGAAGCTGATAGTGGGAGGGAATTCTTACGGAACCACCAGGAGGACAAGTGTCCGTTATGAAATCTTGACAAAACTTATCATAGACCGGCTCTAATTTCGTTAGATCCCATTGACATTCAGCCAAGTCCAAACCGGCATATTGAATCGCAAAATCTTGAGTTGCCGGATTGCTGATCGGCACCCTTTTGGGAATTTTTCCGCTGAATAGGTCGCGGAATATTTGATTTCGTTCATTCGTCATAGCTACTGCATCAGTCATCTTATTTCACCCATCCTTGGCAAATTTTAACACCTTCAGCAGCGTTGGTGGTAAAAGCGTCAGCCCCAACCATCTTACAGGCTTGCTCCGTAACCGGATTACCTCCTATAATAACCTTTACATTATCCCTTAAGCCAGCCTTTTTGAGTTCATCGACGGTGTTTTTCATAGAATCAATCGTCAGGGTTAGAACTCCACTCATGCCAGCGATTTGAGGCTTTACTTCGTTTACCTTCTCAACAAATGCTCTGGGAGATACATCTATCCCAAGGTCATAGACAGTAAATCCCGCCGCTTCAGCCATACTGGCAAAAATATTCTTTCCAATATCGTGTAGATCCCCTTGGGCTGTAGCTATTACCATGGATCCAATTTTCCGAGTCTCTTTCCCGGCTAAAACCGGTTTCAAGGTTTCTATAGCTTTAGAAAGTAACTCACCAGCAAAAATCAAGTCTCCAACATAGTACTCATTTTTTTCAAATAAATCCCCAACAATAACCATCCCTTGTTGACAGGCACTAACAACCTGTTGGGCTTCTTCGCCACTTGGATTTGTTGCAACAAATTCACTTAACATCTTCGTAAGAGTTCCTTCGTCGAGATCACCGACCGCCACTGTGAGAGCTTGTAAGTCTAGCATATTTACGTCCTCCTCTATATTTAAGTATTTACCATAGCCTTATAGCTTTAAAAACTTTTTCACAACCCCCTTTTTAACAAGCAAAATACCAAATAATTTTGACGAGATAACCGATCGGCTTACGAAGCGACAACCGGTCCGATCTTCTTTTTGCGATAGGCATTGGAAAATTCTCTGCATAGCCTATCCTGCCCAAGTAAGGCCTTAGTTGTCAAAAGGGTCGCCAAGATATCCCTGTTACAGGGGTCGATAATCGCAGAATCCATGCCTTCATACATGGCAAGGGCCAAAAAGTGCTGGTTTACTACTTTTCTTAAAGGCATGCCAAAGGAAATATTACTTAAACCGGATGTAACCTTAATGGATGGGTATAATTTTTTAACAGCTTTTAAGGTTTCAACGAAATTTAGTAACGATTGGTTGTCCACGGATAACGCCAGAACGAGTGGGTCAATATGGATTCTGTCAGGCTCAATATCATACTTCAGAGCCTTCTCAACAATGATTTTAGTGATAGCGACCCTCGTTTGAACATCCTTAGGAATACCCTTATCATCACAGGTTAAAGCGATAACTTGCCATTCAGTCCCCTTAATCATGGGGTAAATTATTTCACATTTTCCGCCTTCTTCAGAAACGGAGTTGATTAAACCAGGACGTTTTGCATAAGGAAAAACCTGCTCTAAAATTCTTGGATTTGGGCTATCAATACATAAGGGAGTTTCGACTGCCTTCTGAACGATATCCATGAGCCATTTCAAAGTCTCAATTTCAACATCTGGAGCAGTGCTTGCACAGATATCAAGATAATCCGCACCCGCTTCAACCTGCTTGACAGCAAGGTTACGAATGAACTCTTCATCCTTGTGTTCTATCGCATTTTTAACACTTGGAATCGTCCCATTAATTTTTTCTCCAATAATAATCACTTAATCGTCCTTCACTTTCTTTAAAGATTATTCAGTACGTACTTGTATATACAGGTATGCTTATGGACATATTTTATTCCTAATTCATTATTCTGTCAATAGGTTAATTCTGTGATTTATGAATGTTCAAATACTTATGTATTTTCTCTCATTAATAATGCCGAACAACGGTATAGGGTCTGACGAGTGCTCAAAAAAGCCGCCGATACAATCAAGTATCGACGGCCATAACTATTCTTAACGTCGTGCCAGCCTATATCCACCTTTTGTTGAACAGTAACCACTTGTCTCAAGACAATGAGAAATTATCTGGCAGCTTGGCTAACACTTAATCCTAGCCCCTTCCTCTTGAGATTGATGTGAGCTTCGATGTTATTGGCAACTTCTACAGGGTCATCTCCGAGAGCGATCTTGCCTCCGGTTAACCCTTCCACATCTTGCGTTAATAATTTGACCAGTTGAGGCGCGCCGGTAACAAAGGGTGTCGGGGATAGATGAGTGTACGCTCCGTAGGCTACAGCAAAAACTCCATCAATTGTAGCTTTTTGCTCCATCCATTCAGGTGCCGTCACAGCGATTGGCAATTGAGGTATATCGACATCCAGATGATCCGCCAGCGCCGTTACAAGCATGGAGATTCTCCCAGTATCTGTACACGTTCCGAAACTTAAGACAGGAGGAATTTTTAAGGCGCCGCATATTTCGCCTAAGCCCCTGCCCGCCATTTTAACAGCATCTAGGTTACAAAGCCCAGCGACTTCCAAGGCATGATTTCCGCATCCAGCGGATACAACCAAAATGTCTCTCTTGATGAGTTCTTTCGCCAAATTAACGGTGTTCCAATCCTGAGGACCATTTCTTAGGGTCGAACAGCTCACTAAGGCTACAACCCCTTTAATTTTCCCTGCGACGATGACATCGACGAGTGGGTCTAGTTTATTGCCCAGAACCTCTAAAACTGCCTCTGTCGAGAATCCCGCAATCGCTTTTTGCGTCAGTTTGGGAACCTGCGGAGTAACCTTCCCATGCCGCTGCTTAAAGTTTTCAATACTTAAATCAATGAGTTGATCTGCCATGGAACTAACTTCAGCCGGATGATACTCAAGCTTATGTTGAAGTCCCGGTACGCCAATAATCGTACTGACACTCACTAGGGTTATTTGATATTTCTCTGCATACATATCAATGGCCGGCGGCGAACAGTTCTCATCCATGGCTAAGACATCCACCGTTCCTGTCGCTAAAAGGGGCTCTATGGTCAGCCAATTCCCCATTAGACCGACAAAAACTTCATCCATGCCAAATCTCTGGACCAATTCTTGTCCTGTCTCTATGGAACCGATCACTCGCAACCCTTTCGCTCCGGCCGCTTTCGCCCTCTCTTGCACTTCGGTCAGCTTGGCCTTTTGAATAGTTGCTACACCGGCCCAGGGTTGGTGTCCGTTAAATACGATATTTACATAATCAGGGTCCATAATCCCCAAATCGACGTTGACTTCGTGCGGTTTAGGAGTGCCAAACAAGATATCTTGGGTCATTTCAAGACCGATTTGGGCATTATAAATCGTCGAGAGCCCCAAACGTAAGGCTTTGAGCGCCAAAGAAGCATAATCCCCATCGACATTGGTTAAACAACTAGCAACACAATTTTGTTCTTCATGAACGGCCCCGGCCGGATAGATCTTGAGATCCTGCCAGACTTTTTTCCGTTTCTTCGGAGCAAAGGCCTCAACCATGAGGTTAGGCTCGTCCGCCCCAATATTCATTTGGGCATTGAGGAGATCTGCTAGTTGTATGGCCATCTGGTTAGTATCCTGATTCGTGTTGAGTCCAAGCTTTTCACACATCCATTTAAGTTTATTGGTGTCGGTAATTTTAAAAGGAGTTTTCCCTTCGCCCGTTGCTCGTAAAGTTCTGAACGCTTCGTAGGCATGATGGCTGTAGGTACCGGCTCCCATAATATTTTGCAATAGTAACTTTCTCATAGCCATGGCATCGGCGCCGATTCCGCAGACCCCTTTATCCTGTCCGCCCTTCTCATTAATCCGGCAGGGTCCCTGAGCGCACTGTTGACAGGTTAACCCTTGCAAACAAAATTTGCAGCGGATTTTCTCCTGCTCTGTCCAGCGATCAAATGAATTGGACATTCCATCTTGCCGGATTCTGATTAACATCTCTTCTACTGAATTGTGATAACTTACCCGACCCTCTGTCTTTTCCAATATAGTTTCCGTCATTAACGTTCCCCCTTTGACATTACTAATAGAAAGTGTGCTCATCAAAACGGGTAAATATGTACGTGATAATTCCCTAATTGACCGAGACGTGTAATAGTTGGTGATAAACTGTGGAAAGATAATAAACAACAACTTTATAGGGAGGTCCCACAATGGATAAACTGAAACCAGAGGAACGACCAACGCCCGGAGGTGCTTTTAGCAAAACTGACCCTGGGAATCTGCAGGCGAGAAAAATAGTCTATTATATCTTAGGCGTCTTAGAAGTATTATTTGCCTTTCGTCTTGTTTTCAAACTTCTAGGGGCTAATCCTCAAAGCTCCTTCGTATCCTTCATCTATACAGTGTCACAAGCATTCTTATCCCCTTTCTCTGGTATTTTCAGATCGGCAGTAACTAAGGGATTTGAGGCTCAGTCAGTTTTAGAACCAACGACCATTATTGCTATGATTGTTTATGCCGTCGTGGCTTGGGGAATTGTTAAGTTGATTGAGATTAGTAAGCCTTCCCCGAACGGAATCAGGTAAAACATGACGTATGACTTATTAAGAAAAAGGGCTGCCGCTAGAGAAGAGGCGGTCCTTTTTCTTGCGTGGAAATCGTGTGAATTACCTGCATAAATTAGAGGTATTGAGCGTCTTAGAGCGAAATATTATGTATGTATCTTTTTGTTTAAATTAAGCCCTTCCTTTAATAGATTTAAATTGCAAATGGAGTGGGAATAATATGTCTAAGAGAAATATTGAGAGTTTTCTTGACCCTAAATACTTAGAAGAAATCCTTGGTAGCTTCTCCAAGGCTACGGGTTTACACATTGAAGCTGTTAATAGAAAAGGTGAAACGCTTGCTATCTTGGGAAATAAAAGCAGAAGTGATTTCTGTCAATTTATTCGTAGTCATAGTAAAGGAGAAAAGAAATGTTTAGATTCCTATAAAGAAGCAACTTTAGAAGCTGTAAAATGGAATGAGCCATATTTCTTCCGTTGCCATGCCGGACTCATAATATGGGCAGTCCCAATCATCTTAGATAATGTATTTTTGGGTAGTATTATCTGCGGACAAGTATTATTGTGGAAACCCGATGAATTCTTTCTTCGAGAGTTGAAAAAAAGCAATACCAAGGATCTTGATTTCAATACATTACAACAAAAAGTTAAAAGCCTTGCCATTACCTCTCCTGAGCAGTCCCAAGCTGCTGCCGATATGCTTTTTGTTGTAGTCAGTCATTTAGTAAAAAGAAACCTTCATACCATGGAGGAAGAAAACGCCTACCATCTACAAAGACTTCAAATAAAAACTGATCTGGAAAATAGGAAGAAGCAAAATATTACAGAGTTTGCAGACTACAGAACCTATTTGAAGAAAGAAAGGCGTTTTCTGAGTTATATACGGCTTGGTGATAAAACCCGGGCCGAAAGTACTTTGAAAGATTTATTAACTGACCTCTTAACTAAGACCGCCGGTGATAAAGCTACTATTAAAATACGCGTACTTGAATTGGCCTCCCTATCATCGAGAGCGGCTGTCGAAGGGGGAGCTGATGCAGAACAAGTTATGGTCAAACTACAGGATTTTAATAATGAGGTCAACAGCATTGAACGTATAGAAGAATTCTTTTTCAAAGTTCATAAAGTCATAGTAGAATTCCTCGATGGAATTTTCAAACTTGCTGACAAAAAGCATCTTAGTTTAGTTAATAACGCTCGAAATTTTATTATGGAAAATTACCATAAACCACTTACACTTAAAGCAACCGCCGATTATCTTTTCATCAGCCCATCTCATCTATCTCGTTTATTTCGGTTAGAATTAGATTGTACTTTTAACGATTACCTAACCAGGGTCCGTGTTGAAAAAGCAGTAGAGCTGATGAAAAAACCGGAATTCAGCGTTGAACAAGTTTCTAAAGCCATAGGCTTTAAAAGCCAAAGTTATTTCGCCGAAGTATTCCGAAAATATATTGGTGTTACTCCTTTGATCTACAAAAATAGTTTATTTTAGGGGCGATTTAATTGATATTTGATGATATTATCGACTCAATTGCAGAAGGCGAATCTGAGGAAACGCTTGAATTAACGAAACAAGCTTTAGCACAAGGATATTCTGCCGCTTCCATTCTTGAGAAAGGACTAATTACAGGTATAAACGTTATCGCTGAAAAATACCGCACGGAAAAAGTTAATGTTCCAGAGGTCCTAATGGCTACCCATTCAATGCATGCCGGGCTATCCGTTATTGAACCGATCTTAACTGCAACCACGAAAAAGGGACTCGGCAAGATAATCTTGGGTACAGTTGCTGGCGATTTACACGATATCGGTCTCAGCATAGTTAAAGCCATGTCTATGTCTTCTGGTGCCCGGATAATAGATCTTGGCGTTAATGTTTCGCCAAAGAAATTCGCACGGGCAGTTCGCAAGGAAAAACCTGATATTTTAATGATCTCGGCCTTGTTAACCACAACCATGTCTGTTATGAAAGATGTGATAGTTGAATTAGAAGTTCAAGGATTACGTAACGATGTGAAGGTTATTGTTGGAGGCGCACCGATAACTGATGCCTTTGCCAAGGAAATAGGAGCAGATTACACTTTTGAAGATGCTTTGCAAGTTCGTGACTTCTTAAACGAAAATCTAAGCAAATTAGTAGCTTCCAAACGGATCAGCATATAAAAACTTGCTTCAGAACATTCATTTCACCCATAATACGAAACTACAAGAGCCTTTCACTACTATCATGTGTGAAAGGCTCTTGCCTTTGGGAGGTAATTTGCGAATGGGATAGACCTATCACTATTAATTCGTTCTTTCTAAGTACATGCTTTTCATCAAATTACTCGTGAAGGCCTTGCTGCCACCAAGTTCAATGTGCTTAACTTTTTTGGCCAGTTCTATGGCTTCTTTGAAAACTGTCCGATTTAGTAGTGCTCTCATAGCCCCCACATGGGCCGCATTACCCACGGCCTTGATTTTATCTTGGCTGATACTTGGTACTAAACCTATTTCCAAAATGCTATGTGCTTGCAAATAGGTGGCGAAGGTGCCCGCTAAAACAACGGAATCGAGGTCCGCGATTGAGATTCCAGCCATACTTACAAGCGTCTTGATACCGGCACAGACAGCACCTTTGGCCAATTGCAATTCGCTGATATCCTTTTGACTCAAAAAGACATCGTCTCTTTCTTCCTCCCCATAAGAAAGTACAAATTTCCGACCGTCTTTTCCACCTGATTTTAGCCGCGCTCTGAGTTGTGGTGAAAGATAACTAGCTTCTTCAGGATCAATTATTTTTCCCCGTTTATTGATAATTCCTGCTAACTTCATTTGCTCTACCCCTTCAATGAGGCCTGACCCACAAATTCCAATTGCTTTCTGACCACCAATAACTTTAATTTTTACTCCGTCTTCATTAATCGTTACCGCTTCAATGGCTCCTGGCTTAGCCCGCATTCCCTGTGTGATACCGGCTCCTTCAAAAGCCGGTCCAGCCGCCGTAGAACAGGCCACCATTTCTTGAGCAGTTATTAAAAACAATTCACAATTTGTTCCTAAATCTATTAAAATATGGTTGCCACCTGCTAAGAGCTCTGGCGTGCCTATTACTGCGCCGACTGTATCCCCCCCGACAAAGCCGCCGATATTCGGAAACGTTAGAACCCTTCCCTCAGGATTTATTTCTATTCCTAATTCTGAAGCGCCTAACTCCAAAGAACTATTCGATACCGATACAAACGGAGCTACTGCCAGATGAGAGGTATCTAGGCCTAAAAATAAGTGGTTCATCGTAGTATTGGCTACAACGGTCATTTTGTAAATACTATTTGTTGAGATACCGCTTTCGTCCGTAAGGCGTTTAATTAAACTATTAATTGTCATTTTTACTGCTTCTTTTAGTTGGAACCGGTTTTCTCTATTCTCTCGCGCTAAAGACATTCGGGATATGACATCTGCACCATAAGCTGTTTGTCCGTTTTCAAGGGAAATAACCTTAATCACGTTGGCACTGTTCAAATCAACAAGGCTTACCGCCACACTTGTTGTCCCAATATCTACGGCTACCCCAAATAGCGTTTTGCGAGTATCTCCAGCTTCAACGTCCAAGACCTGATTGTCCCATAACGTAGCAGTCACTGCAAAATCATCGGCTCTTAAAACGGCGGGAAGCTTATCAAGGGCCAACATCTTAATACTTGCTATCTCAAAATCAAGAATCTCTGCTAATTCATGACTTAAACGGTCCCAATCCCCTCTTTCATCTTCAAGTGATGGCTTCGGTACCTTAACCAACACTTTCTTCAAGCCGTGATCAAGGTTTTCTTTAAACATATTAAGTAAAACGACTTCTTTTCTATCATAAGTCTCAGTGAATACTATCCCAATCTTCATACCCTCTTCCGCTTTCACTTCACAAGCCAAGCGAAATCCTGCTTCGACTTCCTGGATTGTCAGGTGTTTCAGGTCTGACTGCGTCGGTTCCGGCACCCCTGAAAAGAACCGCACTTTACATTTACCACATGAGCCTTTACCACTGCAAACATTTTGAATGGGGACCTGGTTGCGCACCAGCACCTCCATTATTGATTCACCCTCGAAACCCTCAACGATTCGATCTGGGATGATCGTTATTTTCATACTTTCCTCCTGCTAACATCTCCAAAGTAATGACTTGTCCCGCTTCGACATAAACTGATTCCGGAGCCTTGATTCCTTTGACAACCGAGGTGAGGAGACTTATACCCCCCTCGATTTCTCCGACTTCCCAGCCAAAAAAATCGGCGATTTCTCGAACCTTCTGTCGGTATCGTTCAAGATCATTTATCCCTGGTGTAATAATAAAGACGGCCTTTTGGTAACTTCCATACAAAGTTTTAATTAATCTAAGCGCCTTCTTTTCACCATATCGCTCTTTGTATTCGTAGTATTCTGCCAAGGGAGTGCGCCCATAGTCCAACCATCCCTGACTAAAATAATAAGTAAGGGGATTCTCCTTGAATAATTCCATATGCCTAGTAGTCGACCCTAACATTAGTCCTATACAATCGTGTGTCGCCGGAAACAAAAGTGGTACCTGTGGTGAGAGCAGACCAAGCATCGAATTAGAACATCGCCCGTAAGTCATAACAATTAAATCATAATCCTGGCTCTCATTGATTATCTGCTGAATTTTGGCGTGCAGCTTGTCCGGTCGAGCGTGAAAGCTGTAATCCAAGAATTCACAATCCATCCCCTGTTTAAGTCCTTGTGCTTGGACTTCATTCATAGTCGATTGACAACCAATCAGCTTTATTCTCAATTGCATCATCCTCCAAAACACTGGAATAGTTATAGTAGTGCACTCTCTAGATTTCTGGAAAAAGGCTTGTTATATTGATATATCTGCATAAATTCTACCTTGATTCCCGTGAAAAATTATACCTACATTAATAAACCCTGATTTTACAGGCATTTTAGTGTTTTTGTAGGTATAAAAATTATACCTACAAATTGAATTGCGAATCATTATTTTTGTGACTATTCAGGTACTCAGTTAATCAACCACAGATTACACAGATTAACACAGATTTAAAAAATAACATGTTTTTAGCTCTAAAATATAAATCGCTTGTAACCAATTGATATTCGCCAAAGCTGATA
>JARLHW010000311.1 GCA_031292075.1 Desulfosporosinus sp. | reverse complement strand
CACGAGTTATACGACTCGTCGTAGCCAGTCCACTTCACTAAGAATTCCAGCGTTGTACGCCTAGGACCCCCACGATGTTGTAATATACTTTCTACTAGGAATTCCTGTGCCTCTTTCCTAGCTATGTCTACTGGATCAACTTCCGTTTCGTCATAGTAGAAAGGTTTCAACTGTGTAACATGCACGTCCCTGTTCTTTAGTGTGACTAGGTTTTGTAGTGTATAAGTATTCTTATTTACACTGACAACCCGTAGCGGACCCTCCCACTGAGTATGAAACTTTGTAGGCGGTCGGTCGCGATACTGAACGAGGACGAAGGAGTTAACAGGAAATTCTGTGTTTGTTCCCACTGATTGAGACATGTGATAGTCATCAGTATCCTTCTGGGATTTCTTTGCGATTTTCATGAGTTCTGCTTGTTTACTAAGCATATTTTGAGCCCACTCAGAGAGGTATGTGCCTTTACTATCACCTTTGCTATTCTCTTTCTCTTGCTTATGCGGGAGGAAGATGCCCCTATCTAGGGTCACAGCGTTACCAAATAGTAGCTGTGCAGGTGATACGTTAAGCGCGGAATGTACTGACGAGTTCATGATTCGCTGAACTAGTGGTAGATAATTATACCATTCATTAACGATGTTAGCATCGAGCAACATTGCTCGTAGATGCCTCATAACTTCTTTGTTAGCACGTTCCACTATTGCACTCTCTTCTTTTGAGTATTGTAAAGTGAATTGATGTTCAACACCTATCATTTTAACTAGTTCCTCCATAACGCTATTCACGAACTGAGGTCCCCGGTCTGTTCTGATACGTATAGGTGCGCCGTAGCGACCTGTATGTTGAATAATACACTGTGCTGCTGCTTTAGCACTTGTATCTGGTATAGCGTATAGTTCTACGAACCGCGTGAAACAGCATATAACTACCAGTATGTAACAGTTCCCTAACTTATCTACTGGTACTGGACCAATAGCGTCGATATTTAAGGTGTCCATAGGTTCCATTGCAGCTGTAGTAAATGCTTGCGCATTAATCTTAACAGAGCGTTGGTCTAGTTTCTGGCAGATAGGGCATTCCTTGATGAACCGCTTGACGTGTTCACGTCGATACAGCCAACTAGGCTCTCCCTTGCTATCTAATTTGTCTAGAGTCTTCTCGACTCCATTGTGCCCAGCTACGCTGTTATGCACACTCGCGATGAGTTTATAGTATTGTTTAGGGATATGATATTCATCTAATAGACAGAGCCGCTCCTCATCCTCTGTATGGGCGCAGAGGCGAGACATAGCGTCTGCTACGACGTTGTCTTCTCCCGCGATGTGTTCGATATCAAAGTTGTACTCCTGGATAGCCAGTTTCCATCGCCGTACTTTAGGCGAACTCTCCTGGTTTATATAGGTGAGATTTTTATGATCAGTACGCAGTACAAAGTACCTATCCCTGACTAGATATTCTAGTTTCTGGAATGCGTAAAATATAGCGTAGGCTTCTTTTTCTGGTACTGACCACCGTAAGCGTTCTTTAGTTAAAGATTTACTGATGAATGCTATGGGTCTTTCTTTACCCGACGGTTCTAATTGGAAGAGATAAGCTCCAATACCATAGTCTGAGGCGTCAGTATGTAAGTATACTGGCAGATCATCGTCCATAAAGAACAATTCGGGGCAGTTTCCTACCCGGTCCTTAACCTCATGGTATAGTGCAGTTAGCTCGGGTGTCCATTGGAGAGCTTTATGTTTCTTATAATCACTGACCATATCTTGTAGTGGTTGCACTAATATAGAGTGGTCTTTAACGTGATCACGAAAGTAGTTAGCTAGCCCCAAGAATTGTTTCATACCCTTGTGTGTGGTAGGAGTAGGGAAATCTAGAACTTTATCGCGCTTCTGTTGAGAGAAGTCGAGGCCGTTCTCGTTTATGATGTGTCCTACATATTCTACCTGAGCTAAGCCGAATCGGCATTTCTCTGGATTTAATGTTATTCCACGGGCTCGTAGTCTCTCGAATACTTGGCGAAGGTTTCCAAGATACTCGTCCTCCGTGTGGCCATGTACTATTATGTCATCTAAGTATAGTTCACATATATGGTACAATAGCCCTCGTAGTACTACTTCCGCCATTCTCTGTTGAAAATATGACGGGGCGCCTTTTAAACCCATGGGGACTCGAAGCCACTCGAATACTCCCATAAAAGTTATAAAGGCACTAGCCTCCTGCGAGTTTCGACTTAGGGGTGATTGGTGATACCCCGAGGTCAGGTCCATCACAGCGTAATATTTTGCTTTTTGATGTCCTAGCCGCTGTAACATTTGTTTTATGTTGGGTATGGGCCAACCCATCGCTGTACAACAATCGTTTAGTAAGCGATAGTCAATACAGAATCTCCACTTGCCATTAGGCTTAGGAGTCATTTGCACTTGACTGTAGTGTGATGCCTGTGATGGCTTAATGATTTTGCTATCGAGCATCTTACGTATCTGACGTTCGATCTCAGCATTCTTTATAGGTGTTTGTGTGCGAGGTGGTAACCTATTTCTAGGTTTAAACCACTTGTCTTTATCGACTTGTATATCTAGTGGTGCGACCTGCGCGGGTTGCGGTCTAAGGTCGGTACTGAAGATATCGTCGAACTCGGTAATGAGTTTTTTAATTCGTTCCTGTAACTCTACGCTACCCTCTATATGCGGTTGCGGTTTTACAGGTACACTTCCTGGAAGGGTATCTTCCTTTTCCCAAGGATAGTCTTTGACTTTTAATTCGATACCATCATCATCATATTCAGGAGTGATGGGGTCATCTTTTCGAAACAAGACACTAAGTGCCGGGTGATCCTCGGGTAGCAATGGCTGACTAAGCGTGGTACGGACTTCATGGGCAGAGAGGTCCTTACCGCGAGTCGATACCCCTCCGGTTTTTGTGTCGTCACTGGAAAAGTGATCTTTAAGTTTATGTAGTAAGTTATGCTTAAGTATTGTAGGTCGTCCGATAATAATATCGTACGGT
>JARLHW010000310.1 GCA_031292075.1 Desulfosporosinus sp. | reverse complement strand
TAAGGATGAACGCTTTATCGCTTTCCTTTACGAGTTGGATAAGGGGGACGATTACAAAAACCCTGAGGTCTGGATAAAAGCAAATCCTGGACTTGGTACTATTAAAGACCTTGATTTTCTGCAGGATAACATTAACAAGTCTGTCTCCGATCCGGCCTTTAAAGCCACAGTGCTCACTAAGGATTTTAATATTATTGGCACAGCGTCCACTGCTTTCCTCGACTACAGCACAATCCGCAACGAAGAAACCTTCACACTGAAGGATATCGAGGATTCCTATTGTGTTGGCGGAGTTGACCT
Organism: Desulfosporosinus sp.; assembly: GCA_031292075.1. Lineage (GTDB taxonomy): Bacteria > Bacillota > Desulfitobacteriia > Desulfitobacteriales > Desulfitobacteriaceae > Desulfosporosinus. Next base: position 2,449 of record JARLHW010000310.1, on the reverse strand, counting down.
GTCGAGCACAACGGACTTGACCTCAGCGACGATCCTCGTGCCGATGCCTGGTGTGAAGTTCCTTTGCCATCAAATGTATTGGATGCCTCAAGTGACGTTTGAAGAAGCCGATCATTCCAAGAAAATGGTGTATCAGGCATGGATTGAGAGAGGGTTGTTGGAACTGACACCGGGGAATCGAATCGATTATGCCTATATCACTCAGTGGTTCGGCAGGATGAAAACAGACTACAGACTGTACTTTCAAAGCATTGGATACGACAGTTGGAACAGTGGGTATTGGGTAAAAGATATGGAGCAGAACGGTTTCAATGGACTCATGGATATTGTGATCCAAGGAGCCAAGACCTTGAGTAACCCACTCAAACATCTCGGGGCTGACCTAGGAGCCAAAAAGATTAACTACAACAAGAATCCGTTGCTTGAATTTTGCCTGACCAATCTCGGAGTGGTGTACGATCGAAACAATAACATTACACCTGTCAAAGTCAAATCCAGAGGCTTTATCGACGGGGCGATGAGCCTCTTGGACGCATACTGCGTCTATGAACGGAACAAAGAGTTGCTGGATAGCCTGATTTAGGGAGGAGGGGGTGAGCTTTGCCAAGTTTCCGGTCCATGTTTGGTTCCATCTTTGGAAAAGTAAAAAAACTGCCTCAGAATCTAAAGTTTTTTCAGCTACTCAATGGGTATATACCGACCGTCTCCAACACGAACAATACAGAAGTCTATTACAATTTTCTCATGCGGGCATGCCTCCGATCCATTGCAACCCATGTTGCCAAAGCTGACATCAAACATATCCGGTATGTCAAAGGCGACACTATCCCCCAGGATAGTGACATTGCCAATCTATTAAGTGGCCAGCCCAATCCTTTCATGAACTCGACGGAGTTCATTTTTAAGTTAACGACCAACCTACTGATTCACAATAACGAGTTTGTTTACGTCAAGCAGGATGAGTTGGGGAACATCAAAGGATTTTACCCTCTCAATTCGAGTTTCGTAACCTATATGGAATCGAGCACCACCGGGATGGACGATACCGGAACCCTGTTTGTGAAGTTCAACTTTAGGGGCGGTCAGGAGATTATCGCTCCGTTTGAACAGATCATCCACCTCAAGCGGGATTATTTCGAAAGCGATTTAATGGGAAGTTACAACGACAATGCCCTGTATCCGCTATTGCAACTTACCAACACTATCCATAATGGCATCATTAATGCGGTTGCCAATGGACCTGCCAATATACGTGGGAGCCTGCATTTTGCAGGAACCTTAAAAACAGCCGACTTAATCGCCAAGCGTGATGAAGTCTTAGGGAAGTTTTTCGACATACAAAATAATTCCGGGATCATCTTCACCGATTCCCAGACTGGTGAATTCAAACCCTTTGAAAGCAAAGCCATCCTTCTCGATGCAGCGCAGATGGAAACGATTCAAAAACAAGTCTTCGGCTATTTTAACATAAGCGAGAAAATCGTATTCTCGACCTATAACGAGGATGAATTGTCGGCGTTTTACACGGGCGTCATCAGCCCGATATTAAAGCAACTAGGGGAAGCGTTCACGTATAAGGTCTTCACGGATCGTGAAAAGGGCTATGGCAATAAGATTGTCTTTATCTCCAGTAAACTTCAATATACCTCAGATAAAACGAAAACTTCGATCATCCAGTATTTGGCCCCAACGGGTTCACTGACCATTAATGAAATGCGTGAGTTATTTGATTTAGGCGCGATCGAAGGAGGGGAACGTCGTGTGGAGAGCCTGAACTTTGTGGATGTCAGTATAAAAAACGACTATCAGATGTCAATGTCAAAAGGCAATACCCTACCCGATGTACCAAAAAATGACGATGTAGACACCTTGAAAGGAGGTGAAACAAGCAATGCCGGAGGAACATAACGAATTTATTAAGGGTAAGATCGAATATCGGGCCGTTACCATGAGTGCGAGCCTACTGGATCCCGTAGAAGGGCAGTCTTTACTTAAAGTGCTTGAGGGCAGGGCTATAGCCTTTGACACTCCCACGCCGATCTTCCAAGACTATGATGGAACCCAGTATTACGAGCAGATTCACCGCGATGCTTTAAAGGGTGTGGATCTCTCCAACGTGGTTTTGAAATACAATCACTCCGAGCACGTGCCACCCTTGGCCAGCACCAAAGCTGGGACACTGGACTTGAAGGTGAACAGTCAAGGCTTGGAGGTCATCGCACGCATGGCGAACACCACCCAGGCGAGCGATATTCATGAATTGGTGCGAACCGGACATCTGGATAAAATGTCGTTTGCCTTTACGGTAGCTAAGGATGCCTACGATAGCAAAACCAAAACTCGAACCATCTTTAACTTTGACAAAATGTACGATGTCTCGGTCGTTGATTTTCCAGCTTATGAACAAACCTCCGTAAGCGCTAGGAGCTATATCAAAGCGCAGCAAGAG
>JARLHW010000309.1 GCA_031292075.1 Desulfosporosinus sp. | reverse complement strand
TTCCGTCATGGAGGGCATTCGGGCTGCATTCGAGGGCAATTATATCCTCCCCCCCTGCTTATAGATGAAACCCTATTACAGCTTGGGGTGCTTTGCACCTCTTTTTTGTGTTAACTATTTTGTGTATCTGAATAGTTACAATTAAACATGAAAGACTCCCACTTCCTAGAAGTGGGAGTCTTTCAATTGAATCAAACATACTACTTCGTATAAATAAAAGAATGAGAGATAAACTTTAAACTTTAAAACTTAATAGGAAATGTATAAATTATATTCATATGGAAAGGCTGTAAAAATGATGAATTTAATTTCTATATTAACTTGTTCATTGGATAGTTCTTACATCTAATTTAGCTAATCATTACCGTATGTGAAAAGAAAAATTAAGTTTATCTATTGAAATTTTCGAAAAATTACCTTATATTATTGGTATAGAGGTCTGACCACCATAATGATCAGTCAGATTCTATAGTAGTACGGTAGAATGGTAGAATGTGGGAATATAAAGAGAAGAATACAGCAATGAAGAAAGGTGGAGTCAAAGAAATGCCGTGGACACAGAATTATTTTGCAGTTGGTAATAGTTTAGCTTTAACCGCATTGGCAGGAGCAATTCCAATTTTTTACTTCTTCTGGGCCTTAGCGATTAAAAAAATGAAGGGACATATTGCGGGTCTTACAACACTCGCACTCAGTATTATAGATGTCATCATCGTTTTTAAAATGCCTTTTGGATTAGCCATCTCGGCAACTCTTCTGGGTATTGTCAATGGACTTTTCCCGATTCTCTGGATCGTAATCACAGCTTTGTTCTTGTATAATCTAGTCGTTGAAGCAGGACAGTTTGACATTATTAAAAACTCAATCGCTTCCATTTCACCTGACCGTCGTTTACAAACTTTGCTCATCGCTTTTTCCTTTGGTGCTTTCTTGGAAGGAGCCGCAGGCTTCGGTATCCCAGTAGCAATTACCAGCGCTCTGCTGATTGGTTTAGGCTTTGAACCTTTGTATGCAGCGGGACTTTCTTTGGTTGCCAACACTGCGCCAGTAGCGTTTGGTGGAATCGGTATCCCGGTTGTTACCATGGCAGGCGTTACCGGTCTGGATTCTAATCTAATTTCCAGAGCTGTCGTTCATCAATTACCTTTGATAGCTATAATCGTTCCCTTCTATCTGGTAATTCTTCTCGCCGGTTGGAAAGGTATTAAAGACGTACTGCCTGCTATTTTGGTAAATGCTTTCTCATTTGCCATCTTACAGTGGGGAACTGCAATGTATCTTGGTGCTAATCTCCCAGACATTGTGGCTTCACTTGGTTCCTTGCTCATCACCGCTCTTTTCCTCAAGGCTTGGAAACCTAAAAATATTTGGCGTTTTCCTCATGAGAGGGACACAGCAATTATTGAACACACTAAATATTCAGGAGCGCAAATATTTAAAGCATGGTCCCCCTTTGTCATCTTAACGGCGATGGTCGGTATTTGGGGAACTAATGGCTTTAAAACTTGGGCTGATAAATCGCACCTTTACCTCCTGATTAAATCTTGGCCTGGTCTGGACAAACTAGTTTATAAAACAGCTCCGATTGTCGCCAAACCAGCTATTTATGCTGCTAACTACCGGATGGACTTCGTTGCAGCTGCAGGGACGGCTATTCTCCTTACCTGTATATTGAGTATGATTGTTCTTCAAATTAGCCCTTCCCGCGGCTTGAAGGTTTTTGGGGCAACATTTAAGCAACTGATATATCCTATTATTACGGTAAGTTGCGTGCTTGGCTTTGCTTTTATAGCTAATTATTCCGGTTTATCTTTTACTCTAGCATTACTTCTTGCTAAAACCGGTCAGGCTTTTCCCTTCTTTTCTCCGATTCTTGGTTGGTTTGGAGTGTTTCTTACTGGTTCGGATACTTCTTCCAATGCGCTTTTCGGCAAACTACAACAGGTTACTGCTACGCAACTTCATATTAATCCGTTGGTCACTGTTGCAGGTAACTGTTCCGGTGGTGGGGTAGGAAAAATGATTTCGCCTCAATCCATTGCTGTAGGAGCAGCAACAACCAACATGGTTGGCCGTGAAGGGGAAATATTTAAATTCAGCTTAAAACATTCTGTCCTTTTCGTTTGCTTATTAGGGGTTCTGGTATATTTACAGGCTTATGTATTTCCTTGGATGATGCCTACGATTTCTACGGTAATGCATTAATTCGAAGAAGCCCCCCCACTTAGAGGTGAGGGTCCTGGTGGGAAGTGGTTGTTTACAACCCTTCCCACCTTGCTTTGCAAAAGAGAATTTATGGGAGATATTGAATTTTGCCGACATTTAGATTAAGATATAACTAGGTGGTCTGACGGGTAGACCGTTGGGAAATTTTAAGGGGGTTAAAGGATGTTAGATCACAAAGTTTTACAAGAACTCGTTCAAGTGCTCGGTCGGGAAAATGTCCTCACTGAGCAGGAGGATTTACTAACCTATGCTTACGACGCAACCGCAGCGATGAAACATCAGAAACCCGATGTCGTTGTTTCGCCCGTTTCTACAGAACAGGTCGCCGAGGTCGTGAAAATCGCTATGCGCTACCATGTCCCTATTTACCCACGTGGTTCGGGAACAAACCTTAGTGGGGGAACTATTCCCCTTGAAGGGGGTATTGTTCTCTCAATGCTTAATCTCAACAAAATCCTGGAAGTAGACCAAGATAATTTAACGGCTACCGTACAACCTGGGGTGATTATCCAGGCTCTTAATAATGAAGCAGCAAAACTTGGTTTATTGTATCCGCCGGATCCCGGAACAGTCACCACAGCAACAATGGGTGGTTCGGTTTCTGAGTGTTCCGGTGGATTACGTGGTCTGAAATACGGTGTAACCAAACATTATATCATGGGTCTGCAAGTGGTCTTGGCGAATGGGGAAGTCATTCGCTGGGGAGGAAAAACGGTAAAGAACGTCACAGGTTATGATTTAGTGGCTCTCTTTACTGGGGCTGAAGGAACGTTGGGAATTGTTACCGAAATTATCGTCAAACTAATTCCAGCTCCCGAAGCACGTAAAAGTATCTTAGCTGTTTTTGATGACGTTGATAAAGCAGGGAAGGCCATCGCGGCTATTATTCGCAATAAGGTCATTCCAGCCACTTTGGAGATCATGGATAACGTGACCATTCAAACCGTGGAACACTTTGTGCATGCGGGCCTTCCGCTCGATGCTGAAGCGGTCCTCTTGTGTGAAGTCGATGGATACCGAGAAGTTGTCGAACGGGAATCAGTTTTGGTGGAACGGATTTTGAACGAAGAAGGGGCTGTCCAGGTAAAAATAGCCAAAGACGATCAGGAGCGCGACCTATTGTGGTTGGCACGTCGTAGTGCGCTTCCAGCTCTCGCTCAAAAACGGCCAACGACCGTACTTGAGGATGCGACTGTTCCCAGGAGTAAGATTCCCGATATGCTTAAAGCAATTCGGAGAATTGCAACCAAACACAATCTGCAAATTGCCACGTTTGGGCATGCCGGAGATGGGAATCTACACCCCACGATTTTGACTGATGAACGCGATTTAGAAGAAATGAAAAGAGTTCATCTTGCCGTGGATGAAATTTTCCAAGTGGCTATAGCTCTAGGGGGAACCCTTTCCGGTGAACATGGGATAGGTATCGCCAAAATGAAATATTTAGCCTGGGAATTTGGAGAAGCCGGCGTGGCGGCTTTGCGGCGTATTAAAGAAGCCCTAGATCCAGACTATCTTCTAAACCCTGGGAAGCTTGTAAGGAGGGACTGATCGTGTCCGTATATAATTCGTTGGATTCGATTACCGAAGAACTCCATAAATGTATGAAATGCGGAAACTGCATGGCGGTGTGCCCCATTTACAAGGAAACACGCCAAGAAGTCGGAGTTGCTAGGGGAAAGATTAGTCTAGTAGAATTCATTCTTTCAGGGGAAGTTGATATGACGGAGAGAATGGCAGACCGCTTTTCCCTTTGCACGACCTGTATGGCCTGCAATACTAACTGCCCCTGTGGAGTTCGGTTTGATAAAATTATTCTTGCGGCCAGGGCTGAGGCCGTCCGTAAGCAAGGGTTGCACCCTGTCAAAAAGATTGCTTTCACTGCCTTAAAGATGCAGCGGATGTTTGATTTCGGGATGAAGGCCGGAAGTGTTTTTCAGGGTGTTGCCTTGAAGAATATTCCGGATCGGCACAGCAAATTAGCACGTATGCGTGTTGATATCGGCATAGGCAAAGAAAAAGTATTCCCCATGTTGTCCAAGAAGACCCTGCGGTCTGAGTTTCCGGAAGTAATTACCGTGAAAAACCCAAAGATGAGAGTAGGTTTCTTCACGGGCTGCATGATCAATTATTTCTACACGGACATCGGCAGAGCAGTAATTGAGGTCCTTACGGAAAACGACATTGAAGTTGTCATTCCAAGGTTTCAGGCCTGCTGTGGTATTCCGGCTTCGGTCAATGGGGACGTGGGCTCAGCACGTACTTTGGCCAAACGCAATTTACGAGCGTTTGAGAGGATGGGGGCGGATGCCTTGGTCGTTGCCTGTTCTTCTGGTGGTACTGCTTGGAAGCATGTTTTTGGAGAGTTGCTGGAGAATGATCCGGCGCTTAAAGTCTTGGCGGATAAGTGGGCCAAAAAATCGTATGATATTTCTGAGTTTCTAATTCATCAAGTTCCCTTTAAGAAAGAAGGTTTAGGACGAGTAGCTCGTAAAGTGACCTACCATGATCCTTGCCATTTAATCCGTGGACAGGGGATTAGTAAAGAACCGCGAGAAATTCTTAAAAGTATTCCCGGTGTCGAACTGATTGAAATGAAGGAAGCAGGACGTTGCTGTGGAATGGCGGGTTCCTTCAGCCTTGTACACCCAGATCTCTCGGTACAAATATCTGATCATAAAACAGCAGATATTGCCCAGACCCATACGGATACCGTGGCAACAGGCTGTCCAGCTTGTCGCATGCAACTGCAAAGCGGGGTTACAAATGCTAGAATTGAAGGAGAAGTATTGCACACAGTTCAAATCTTAGCTGAGTCTTATCGAGTCGGTAAGAAAGAACCAAAACATTCAAAATAGTTGGAACATCATTTTTATAACATTTGTACACTCCCTAACAAGGAAACGCTTACTTAATTTAGCGTTTCCTTGTTTTTTTTATAAGAAGATTGGGTTTTGGTCAAGTGATATGTTACACTAAGAAAGTAACTACAGCCTTAAGGAGTGACATAGGGTGATTATAAAACCCATTAAAACTCAGAAAATTTACGAACAGATTGTTGACCAAATCGGTCTGCTCGTTGCTGAAGGGCAATTGAAGCCTGGTGACCGTTTGCCTTCAGAGCGGGAATTAGTCGAGCGGTTTCAAGTCAGCCGTGCATCCATTCGCGAAGCCATCAGTGCCCTTGAGGTGATGGGGCTAATCGAAGTTCGTTCCGGTGAAGGAACGTATATTAGACAAGTGAACATTGATTCGGTGGTTGCTCCTCTCGCTTGGATGCTTTTTATTGAAAAAGATACGGATCTGGAACTTTATGAAGCTCGCAAGATTCTAGAGGTCCAGGCTGCAGGGTTAGCAGCCGAGAGAGCGGAAGAAGACGAGATCAGTGAGATGTTTGAAGCCTTAGAAGTCATGCGCATGGATCTTCAAATACAGCGTTTGGGAGAAGATGCGGATCATCATTTTCATTATGCAATTGCTAGGGCTACCCATAACAAAATCCTGTTCCGTTTGATGAATACTATTTCAGATACCATGCGGAAGACCTTGAAATCCAGTCGCAGCAGGCTTTACGAAGACGATAGCACGCCCGAGAAATTATATAAAGAGCATTATCGCCTTTATGAGGCAATTAAAAATCATGATGTGGAAAGTGCTCAGAAGCTTATGTTAGATCACTTAGTCGGTGTTGAGAACCAACTGGCGAAGTACTTACTTCCAAATGATAAGTGAAATAGTTCAGATAAAACTGAACAACGCCCCCACTTAGAGAATGGAGTTTTTAGAAGCGGATAAAAGAGGCGGAAACACAAAAGATAATGTGGTTCCAGCCTCTTTTGTAGATTACGTACCTTGAATTGGTAAGTGTGGTTAAACGTTACACGAAATCTAAGTTAGAAAGCAACTATCCGTGATTAAGAACTAAGATCGTGAGGATAAAGACGTGACATGTCAAATGGTATACCACAACGGGAATTGCCTAAACACGAAAAAACCGTTTGCCCATGCTTGTAGATTGTGTATAGAGAGTTGCCCTCATCAAGCAATCTCGGAATACCGGCAGTTGGAGGCTAAACACTGTACGGAATGTGGGGCATGTATGGCCGTCTGCCCAAGTGACGGCTTCGTGGATCGGACACTGGATAAACTCCATGATTATCTAGTGGAGGCCAAAAAAATTGTTTTAAATTGTCCCCAGGCAATCCCTAGTGGTTTTGAGATTCCATGCTTAGGGATATTGGACAGAGACAGCTGGATGATACTTATGCTTTTGGCCAAAGAAAAACCCGTAACGATCATTACGGGAGTTTGCGCTGAATGTGAAGATCGTCAAGCTTGTGCAGCTAGTGTTCAGACTTTCAAGCAGGTTCATGTGGACTGGCCGGAACATGCAGCCGTTCGCATCCAGGTTCGCCCGGATAAAGAGGCCGTGGAGCAAGAGTCTATAGTAGTACCTCCTCCTGCTGCCGTTCCGGGTGTTGAGATGACTGGTTGGCGCCAAAGAAGCCGGGAAAAACTCGAGGAATGGCTACCCAACCTGGCTGCTGATGAAACTTACTCTATACCTAAATATCGTCAGTGGCTCATGGAGGTTTTAGCGAAAACATTTGATGGTAAAATTCCGTTTCGTGCTTTATCCGTTGCGGATTCGTGTACAAGTTGCGGGGTATGTGCAGCGATATGTCCACAGGGCGCGTTGCAAAAGCGGGAAGTAATGAACTCGGAACCAGAAGATCCAGAAAAAGAGGACAAAATTGCGTCGTTGCGTCTGATACTAGAACCTCAGAAATGTGTTCACTGCGGTCGTTGCGTCGAAACCTGCCGACCGAAGGCGTTGTCATTTAGCCCTAAAATGTTGTCTCATAGTTTTCTGACGGGTAAAATATTGATTCACGAGGGGAGTCCGAGGTATTGCAGCCGCTGTGGTAAAAGAATTTTTGACAATTCAGAATTATGTCTGGTCTGTTCGACCAGTGGTCCTGACAGTCGCGGGTTTTTTACCCCTTAGTGGGGCTTCCCAACCGAAGCGGCGAAACATATAAGGAGCTCCCAAAGACGTCCAAAGACCGCCTAGCGTCAGAACAGGCAGATTAACCCAAAGATAGTGTTGGGTTAGCGGGTGACAAAGCCAGACTCCGAGTCCTTGAAGTCCAAGGCCAAAGAGGGTTTTATAGATCGATGGAGCGAATCGTGTGCGCTCCTGATAATCCAGAAAGGTATCCTCCAAAAAATATCCGCAGGTGAATCCAATGACAAAGCCAACCATTTGCCACCCTTCACGGGTATGGTAAATGAGCAGAAGAAGTAGGGGGAGCGTGATGGAGAGGAGAAGTTTTGAAGATAGAGAAATAGGGAGTTCAAACAGGGTTTTATCAAGCCGTTCAAACCCTAAGACCATGATGACGCCTAATACATACCCACCTAGGACGTCTCCTGGCCAGTGTACCCCAAGGTATAGTCTCGAAAAGCCAATGCTTAAAATCATGAAAGTACCTATTCCTAGCCAAACTTTCTGTTGTCGCCAACGCCGCCATACATAGGGGTAAAAGGTCGTTGCCCCTTGACTATGACCACTGGGAAAAGAAGTCCCTGTAGCCGAAGAAAGATAGAGGGAGCGAACACCAGGTTGGCCGATTGGCCGTTGAGTATGAAATATGGCTTTTAGTAAGCCATTAAAAGCCATGGACGTCAGGAATAAGACGGCTAGCCTGAAACCAAATCGTTTGTCCACATTCCAAAAAAGAACCGCAATTAAAAGGATATAGGTTGGCTCACTGCCTAAAAAGCTCAAAAAGATAAAAAACGCATCAGTACTTGGGTTATGGATGGATTGAATCGTCTGATAGAAGGCCGGCATAACCTTATAATTGCCCTAGCTTAAGCATGGTGGTTTCCACAGCCGCAGTTGGCATCATGTTTGTGAGCCGTTTTTTTCGGTTCCCGAAAAAATTGATCAGTTAGATGAGCTACATGAGAAATAGGTTGTTGTTGAATGTCTCTGGCCGTGGCTATAATTTCCTTGATTTCTGTTGGCGTTAAGCCTTCGTTTGCAGCTTCAGAGACTGCAAGTCGGAGTGCAGCCAGGGCATTGCAAGCTACTGCAGCTGAAATCTGGGTTACAATGAGGGTTCGTTTGTCAAGACTCATGAAACATTTCCTCCTAATTTTACAATTGTTGGTTTACCTACGAGAGTGTTTTGTCAATATTAGCATAGATGAGTTCTAAGGGCAAAGCGAGGAAGTGGGCGTCAGTGGGAGGAAGTTTCTTAGCCCGTTCGCACACGCTGCATTGCTACTCGCTTGACGCTAAGGCTAAAACTCAAAACCTCTTGGCTTTCTGCATGTGAACCGTTGAGTTTCTTAACGCCTTATCGTCTGCGCTCATTGACGCAATTCCGCTAAGTGCTTCACTAAGCTAAGAAACTTCCTCTAGGCTTGGGTCGACGAGGGTTTGGAACGGCTCTGGGGAATGCGGATGCAAGTTAGGGACGGTTCTTGACTTGCATCTGGGGTCTGGAGGAAGTTTCTTAGCCCGTTCGCACACGCTGCATTGCTATTCGCTTGACGCTAAGGCTAAAACTCAAAACCTCTTGGCTTCCTGCATGTGAACCATTGAGTTTCTTAACGCCTTATCGTCTGCGCTCATTGACGCAATTCCGCTAAGTGCTTCACTAAGCTAAGAAACTTCCTCTAGGCTTGGGTCGACGAGGGTTTGGAACGGCTCTGAGGAATGCGGATGCAAGTTAGGGACGGTTCTTGACTTGCATCTGGAGCTCATGATGCTGTTTGCGTTCATTGACGCAAAGACGCTTGTGCGATTTCGTGGCAAGGGAACTTTTTGACGGTTTTGGTCGACGTGAGAGAACGAAGTATGGTCTTGGCTCGTTCGAACAGGCTCATTATGGCACTCGTTCTCTTTTCGCTTGTGATAAGGTAGTATAGATTAACTTTTAGATATAAATGATTGCCAATATGTATTGAGTTGTATGAGAAAGGAATAGATTGATGAACGAGTATCAGGTTATTGTGGTTGGGGGCGGAGCGGCCGGTATGATGGCTGCAGGGCAAGCCGCTATTGGGGGTGCAAAGGTGTTGTTACTAGAGAAGAAAGAACGTTTGGGCAGGAAAATAGCCATATCGGGCAAAGGACGATGTAATATTACCAATGAAGAAAATGTCTCGGATTTTATTAGCCACTATCCTGGAAATGGTCGTTTCTTACATAGCATCTTGAGAGATTTTGATAATGTGGCCTTACGGGATTTTTTTGCTGGTTACGGGGTTGAAACGAAAGTTGAACGGGGAGGACGCGTTTTTCCGGTTTCTGATGAGGCGGAAAAAGTGGTTGAAGCCCTGACTGCCTTTTTGGCAGATAAAGGAGTAGAGATACGATCAGGCATAGCTGTGGAAGAAATTATAGTTGAAAATGGGCAGGTTACCGGGGTGCGAGGGGCTAACCAAAAACGGTATTTGTCTTCGGCTGTCATCGTCTGTACCGGCGGGTCCTCTTACCCGGCAACTGGCTCGAACGGGGATGGGTTTCGGTTTGCTCGAAAACTTGGGCACCACGTGATTACCCCCCGGCCGGCTTTAGTCCCTCTCAAAGCAGCCGAAGATTGGGCGAAAGAGCTACAAGGGCTTGCCCTGCGCAATGTAGAAGCTACATTATGGATGAGCGGAAAGAAACGAAATACAGAGTTTGGGGAAATGCTGTTTACACATTTTGGAGTATCCGGCCCCATTATTTTAACCCTAAGCCGTCAGGCTGGAGACGCGCTTCGTCAAGGGGAACAGGTTGAGTTGCGAATTAATTTAAAGCCTGCTCTTTCGCCAGAACAGTTAGACATCCGGGTCCAACGGGATTTTCAAAAGTATAGTAATAAGCAATTTAAGAATGCGTTGGATGATCTTTTACCGCAGAGTCTGATTCCAATCATGATCCGTTTAAGCAGGATTAACCCAGAAGGGGTAGTGCATCAAATCAGCCGTGAAGAGCGAAAACGTTTGGTTGGATTGTTTCAAGAGTTACCCCTTACGATTACAGATACCCTTCCTATAGAAACCGCGATTGTAACAGCTGGGGGAGTTGATGTTAAGGAAATTAATCCTAAAACAATGGCTTCAAAATGTATAGAAGGGCTTTACTGGGCCGGCGAGGTTGTGGATGTTGATGGTATTACGGGGGGGTATAACCTCCAAGCAGCATTTGCAATGGGCTACAGAGCGGGTCGTGCTGCTTGTGATAGGGCTCTCTCTTTAGGTGGTCTGATTAATATGCCTTCTGCATAAACTCTTTTCGAGGTGGTGTACGTGCGTCGGAGAGAAAATTTATTAGAATGGATGTGGAACACTGTTCAGCAAGGAGAACGCCAGATCATCCGAGGAATGGTTCTAGCATCGGTATTACTTATTTTAATGCAGTTAAGTGTGGTAAGAGATCCGCTTCAATTCTATATGGCGGTGACGTCAAAGGTCGAAGCTCCTCCCTTAGAATTACCTTCACTCGCTGATCTTACGCTCTCTGAACCGGTTAAGACCTGGCAGGTAACCTTAAAGGCGACACCCGCTGCTCCGGTTCGTGTTCTTCAAAGTGGTAAGGTAATTGCCACTTTAGCCAAAGGGGAACAGCAAATAATGATTCAATCTGGTCAAATTCAGTTGGACGGGACAGGGGTGTCTCAGACCATACGGGTTCAAGTCATCAAAAAAGATGCCCAATTACTTGAACCACGTCTGAATCAGCTTGTCTTGTTAGAGGGGAATATTAAGAATGTTACAGTGAGGCCGTAGTGTTGCAAATCCCACGTTGGCGTACTATAATTGCAGTCAAGTATTGTTTTTCACTATACCGAGTCAGAATGTATCGTATTCATTTCTGTTGGTGAGAAAAGGAGGGTAGGACGGTAGGATGGACTTCACTTTCAAATTATAATTTTTCTTTGGTCACAGGAACTAAATAATAGTTTGAAGAACGGTGGGACGGTTTCTAAGCAAAACAAAGACACCTGAAAGGTGTCTTTTTATACTAGTCAGCCCCTTGCTGCTGCGCGGCACCACTGAAAGAATGAGCGCACAAGTATAATTGAAAGGAAGAACATGATGATGGCACAAAGCAAGAAAATTGCGCTCGCTGCCTTGAAGATGGCAATGACAGAGAGCCGAGAAGAAGAATCTCATTTAAAAGAGTCATATTTAAGGCTTGGAATCAAAACTGCCGCGGCAGATTACGGTGGAGAGTACATCAGTTCAGTCCGTAAAATTGTAGAACGCGCTATTGTTGCAGCCAAACGCGAAGGGGCTATTCAAGAGACACATGGAGATGAAGGGGCAGTTGCTGGCGCTACTCGTGAAGCCTTAAGTCAAATTATGAATAAAGCTATAGGTTTAAATATCGGTGGAAAGATTGGAATCGCACGTCAGGACGATCATTTAAGCGTTGCGATTTTTTTTGGTATTGGGCTCTTACATTTGGACGAGGTAGCAGTGGGCTTGGGACATCGCGTTGCTCCTAAAGAATAAGGGGGTAGAACATGGTAAGAGGAATTCGAGGTGCGACAACGGTAGAAAATAATGATGCTGAGGAAATCCGAATAGCAACCCAAGAATTATTACAGATGATTCTGTCTGAAAATAAACTTTGCACAGAAGATTTGGTCAGTGCCATTTTTACGGTTACATCTGATTTAAACGCAGACTTTCCTGCGTCTAGTGCCCGGGGTATAGGCTGGCAGTTGGTACCGCTGCTCTGTGCGACGGAAATCCCGGTGCCTGGTGCACTCCCACGCTGCATTCGCGTGTTGTTACATGTTAATACGATGCGAAAGCAAAAAGAAATTCGGCATATCTTTTTGCGCAACGCCGCTGCATTACGTAAAGATCTTGTCGATTCTGATAGCTAAGCAGGTAGGGTACGTAAGATTTGCGAATTGTGTTATAGGGGTTGTGAGAACAGCCCTTTGTATGGTAAGATAGTTAAAAATTTAATTAAATTTGGCTTCATAAGGTGTTTGCAAGCTTTGTTTGGCAAAGCTTATGTAGGATGGTGACCGTGAGTTTGTAGAGGTGCTTCGCAGAGAAGGACTTGACAAAGAAAAGTAGGATAGTAGGATGGGAGCGATTAAAAGTTATGGCACCCTCTATTTAGGGTGTCTTTTTGTCTCTAAGCCGTCGAAATTAAGAGCGGAAGAGACCAGACAACCTTCAATGTCTAAGAGGTGTAGAGCACCAGTATATTTTAGTAACGTGTACGAAATAATGTAGTATGGTAGAAAGGGGTCGGAGAGATGATTATTGTTTTAAAAATGGGTTCGACGGTAGAGCAGATTGAAGAGGTTTCCAAACGGTTAACAGAAGAGGGTTTCAAAGTACATCTTTCCCAAGGAGTGGAGAAAACAATTATGGGAGCTATCGGGGATCGCTTACGGATTGAAGCTCTTGATTTAGAAGCGTTGCCTTGGGTAGAAAAAGTTGTGCCGATTCTCGCACCGTATAAATTGGTCAGTCGTGAGTTTCACCCCGCGGATACTATTATCCGGGTTGGTGGACATGAGATTGGAGGAAATACTGTCCATGTTATGGCAGGGCCTTGCGCTGTGGAAAGTAGGGCACAGATCTTGGAGACTGCTCATGCCGTGCGCGAGGCTGGGGCAACCTTTTTACGTGGCGGAGCCTTTAAACCCCGTACTTCTCCTTATTCCTTTCAAGGACTGGAGGAAGAAGGCTTGCGCTATTTGGCAGAGGCCCGAGCTGAAACGGGACTCATGGTGATCACAGAAGTTATTGATGCACAGGATGTTGCTCTGGTGGCGGATTATGCGGATGTTCTCCAAATCGGTGCTCGGAACATGCAGAACTTTGTTCTGCTCAAAGAAGTGGCTAAGTGCGGAAAACCTGTCCTTCTCAAAAGAGGACCATCGGCAACTTTAGAAGAATGGATGATGGCGGCAGAGTATATTATGGCTGGAGGCAATTATCAAGTCATGTTCTGCGAACGAGGTATCCGAACCTTCGAGACTTATACGCGAAATACGCTTGATTTGAGTATGGTTCCTGCTCTGCATGCCCTTTCTCACTTGCCAGTCATTATTGACCCTAGTCATGGAACTGGACGCTGGCAACTGGTCCATCCCATGGCGAAAGCAGCTTTGGCTGCTGGTGCGGATGGCTTGATTGTTGAAGTTCATCCGCATCCAGAAAAGGCCGTTTCAGACGGAAAACAGTCCTTAACACCTGAGAAGTTTCAAGTTATGATGGCTGACTTAGCAAGGCTTACTACCGTTCTAGATCGTAAATTGGGGGAAGTGAAATTGTGATAGAAGCTCCAGAAGGGGTTTTGACGCCCGGATGGTCAGGCCTTCGCATTCCGAAGGCTTGCATCTTCGGCTTGGGACTAATCGGCGGGTCTTGGGCGGGTGCTTTGCATCAGTTGGGATGGGAAGTCTTTGCGGTTGACTCGGAAAAGGCCAGTATCGATGAGGCAGTAAGTAGGGGATGGATTCAGGCAGGTTGGCTGGAAATGCCAGTGTTTCTGGAAGTTGATTTGGTCGTACTAGCTCTGCCCCTTAAAGAGTTAGAGCATGGGTATGATCAACTGCTGGACAGAATTCCCAAAGGGACGATCGTTACCGATGTAGGAAGTATCAAGACTGAGATTTATAATAGATCGCGTAAAGAGGTTCAAACGGGTTCTTGTAACTTTCATTTTGTGGGTGGCCATCCTATGGCGGGTTCGGAACAGTCCGGTTTTTTGGTCGCGAATCCCGATCTTTTTAGAGGGTATCCGTACGTTTTAACCCCTGCATCCGATTGCCCGCCCCAAGTGGTTCAAAAGCTTGTGGAAATCGTTCAAAGGTTTGGCGCCAAAGTCGTGTTTCGAGAGCCTGTGAAGCATGACATAGAAGTGGCAATGGTCAGTCATATCCCCCATTTGTTAGCGGTAGCGCTAACCTTAGCTACGCAGGATGCTTCTAAGGAGGGAGAATCGGCCTTGGAATTAGCTGGCAGGAGTTTCCGCGATTTAACGCGTATTGCAGACAGTTCTCCCGAGATGTGGAAGGAAATTATGGTGAGGAACGCCGCTGCAATTCTTGATGGGGTTACTTTTTGGGAACAAAGAATAAAGGAACTAAAGGAGTTCATTCAGCAGGGAAAGGGAGAGGAGATTGCTGCAGCGTTTCGAAAGGCGCATGATGTTCGGGGGTTCATCAATAGGCAGTAGAAATGATAAATCATCAAATCGATGACTAAGGGAGGTTAATATTTATGCGAGGCGTGTTTATTAAGCCGGTCTCCGGTGTGGAAGGAGAAATCAGAGTTCCGGGTGATAAATCCATTTCTCATCGGGCGGCTCTCTTGGGCGGGATGGCCCATGGAGAAACCCATGTCTCGAATTTCCTATTAGGTCAGGACTGTTTAAGTACGCTTCGGTGTTTAAAACAACTGGGGGTCCACTGGGAAAGACAAGGAACTGAGGTTTGGATTCGTGGTGAGGGGATGGAAGCCTGGCAAGAACCCTCCGACGTACTTGATGCCGGTAATTCAGGGACGACGTCTCGCTTGATGCTGGGAGTGTTAGCTGGCAGCCCATTTGCTGTAACCCTGACTGGTGATGCATCTCTTCGATCTCGACCGATGCGGCGTGTCACTGATCCTCTCAAGCAGATGGGTGCTCGGATTATGGGGCGCCAAGATGGTAATATGTTTCCGTTGACGATGAGTGGCGGCCAGCTGCAAGGACAAGTCTTTCGAACAGCTGTGGCCTCAGCCCAGGTGAAATCAGCCATTATCCTGGCAGGGTTGAGAGCGAGCGGCGAAACGAAAGTGGAGGAACCGGCTCTTTCCAGAGATCATACCGAACGCATGCTCAGGGGATTCGGTATCGAAGTACTAAGCGATAAGACCATAGTGCGAGTTCACGGAGGAGGTCGCCTTGTTGGACAAGATGTTTCTGTTCCGGGAGACATCTCCTCGGCAGCCTTTTTCCTCATATTGGGAAGTTTGGTTGGACGTGGAGAACTTATCCTGCCAAATGTCGGCGTGAACCCAACGCGCACCGGAATTTTAGACGCCCTCAGAACAATGGGTGCGGATATTGAAGTGCTTGAGGTTTCGGAAATCTGTGGTGAGCCTAGGGCTACGTTGCGTGTTCGCCCTGCGCGACTTAAAGGAATCGAAATTGGAGGGGATATGATTCCGCGCCTGATTGATGAAATTCCGATTTTGGCCGTAGCCGCCTGCCTTGCCGAAGGGGAAACTGTTATTCGGGATGCCGCAGAACTGCGTGTCAAGGAAACCGACCGCATCCGTACTGTAGCTGAAGGATTAGCGGCTTTAGGAGCTAAGATTGAAGAACTTCCTGATGGGTTGCGCATTCAAGGTCAACCTTACTTGCGTGGTGGACAAGCGAGCAGCCTTGGAGATCATCGGTTGGCCATGGCTTGGGCTATCGCTGGAATGCTATCTAAGGAGGGTGTCAGTGTGGAAGACATGGAGGCAGCAGACGTATCATATCCGGATTTTTTAACTGTAATCGAGAAGGTAGCTCAATGAATCAGAGCGTATCTCTCAATGCGAAAAAGGGCTTGATGTATGGTTTACGACAATCCCTGACGATAGCGATCGGGTATGCACCGGTGGCGGTAACTTTTGGAATTCTTGCGACGCAGTTCGGACTATCCTTTTGGGAAGCCGGACTGATGTCTTTTTTTGTGTACGCGGGTGCAGCCCAGTTTATTGGGATTAGCATGCTTCATCAGGGGGCTACGGTAGGGATGATTGGTCTGACTACCTTAATTCTCAATAGTCGCCATTTGTTGATGAGTATGTCGGTCGTTCCTAACTTTCCCAATAGAACCCTTCCCTGGTCATTAGGCTTGGCCCAGGGACTTACCGATGAAACGTTTGTGCTCAATACGAGAGTTTTGAAGGATGTGAACGGAGAAAAAAATCGATGTCGGGTCATGCTGGGAATTAACCTTGGTGCGTTCACATCTTGGGTCGCTTTTACAATCCTTGGCGGTGTGATTGGGAAGTGGCTGCCGGTTCAGTTCTCAGGGTTCCAGTTCGCTCTCTTAGCTTTATTCATTATCTTGACGACATCGTCGCTGTCTAAGAAAAACCTAATGACCTATCTTTTAGCTGCAATACTAGCCCTCGTTTTCAAACTGCTTATCCCTGGAAAAATTTATTTGATTTTGAGTGTGGCTCTCGCCGCAGGTATTGGGGCATGGTGGCGTCGGAGAGAGCTTCCACTTCAGATTGAGCAGCATAAAGGGCAGATTCCAAAGCTGTAAAGAGAAGCGAAGAGAGGGGAGAGAGCCATGTCGGTCCAACTTCTGGAAACAATTTTATTAATGGCCTTAGTCACTTATGGCGCGCGTGTTTTACCGTTTCTCTTATTCAAAGGAAAGAATGTTCAAGGTTTTGCCCGGGATTTTATTGAGCTTGTCCCAATTGCCTTACTGGCCGCCTTAGTGATTCCGGACCTGGTGATACAGGGAGATACAATTTCTATAATACATAATCCTTTTTTATGGGCAGGAGTCTTAACATTTCTGTTTGCCAGGTTGGTTCCGAATCTTTTTCTGGGGATTATTTTTGGGATGAGTGTGTTTTGGGGATTGGATAAGTTTCTTCAGTAAATAGTATCAAAATCATCAATCCATAAAGTTTAAGATGTCTCACAATCAAGACATCTTTTTTGTTTTTCTAATTAATATTTCTCTTAGTGTTTAAGATATTGGACAAAAAGAGCGCGTAAGTTCATATGGTAAGGAATTGAATAGCAGGAGATTGATCGTTTTAAGGAGAATTAGTTTGAAGTTAGAGAGGAGGGCCCACCGAGCGGAGCCCATTAAAACGTTTATGAGAGTGATCAAAAAAAGAAACTCCGAGTAAATCTCGGAGTTCGGATTGTAGTTAAGTAATGTTATTTGAGATATAGTAAGGTTATTGTGGATAGCCGTTACTTGCTTTGCTATCGTCCATCATATCCATCTCACGATCTTGATCTTCATTAGAGCAACCGCATCCTCGTGATATAATCGTATAACCATACTGTTCGGATTTTCGGCCGAGTAGAAAAGCTGCAATCAGACTGAGAAGAAAGAGAAATCCGTGAGTATGATAGTGCTGTCTTTGGCGATAAAACATTTTCAAATCCCCCCTTTAGTTTAGAATGACCTTGTTGCCCTGAATTCATGCCGGAAATTTAAGGAAAATTTGCTTGGAGGAGTTATTGTGCGTTATGATGTATTGCTTTGGGATTTAGATGGAACGTTGACAGACCCTAAGGAAGGAATTACCCGCTCTGTCCAATATGCCCTAAATCGATTAGATCATCCCTTCCGTGAGACCGATGATTTAGGTTGGATTATTGGTCCACCGCTAAAAGAGAGCTTTAAAATATTGCTTCAAACGATGGATGAGACCCTTCTGGACCGAGCCATCAGGATTTATCGGGAGCGTTACCAAGAGATAGGTCTCTATGAAAATATTCTATACCCAGGAATTCTGGAGTTAATGGCTCAATTAAAAGAAAAGGGCTGCCTGCATTTGTTGGCGACGTCAAAACCTAGGGTTTTTGCCGAAAAGATACTTCAACATTTTGCACTGGATTCTTACTTTAGTGTTATTATGGGAAGCGAGTTAAATGGTCAATTTGTGGAGAAGGATGTATTGATAGCAGAAGTACTGAAGAAGGTGCCCGTCGGTTCACGATCGAAGACCGTAATGATCGGGGATCGCCGTTATGACGTCCAAGGTGCTAAAGCCAACGGAATTGATGTTATTTCGGTCGGATATGGTTATGGGACTATTGAAGAATTAACAAATGCCGCTCCTAATTTTATCGTCCCAAGTGTTAAGGACTTAGAAGAATTACTTTTTAGTTGATATCGCATCCATGACCAGCGGATAACGGATAGCAGCATCCAAATAGACATAATTCTCGTCCCTTTCTTGGCGTACCATTCCTACAATACCGCTATCCTTCGTTTCTTCCAGATATTTTTGAACAACAGATTGATAAGCACGTTCATCCCAGGGATCCAAAAAGTCAGTCACTGTATTTAAATAGCGCTCGAGGGGAATTTTATAATATCGATGATAGATTTGTAGTGTCATATCCGGTAGTTGCATATCAGTTCCTCCTTTTAAGAGTTAGTCTGGGGAATTATGCAATAAATATGTATCCTAAGTGAGGAAAGAAAGAGAGTAAGTATGGACGAAGAAACTGAAGCAAATTTTGCCCGGACTGAGAGCCCTTTTCTGAAACGAAACTTGAGTTGGGTAGATCTTGTCTCGATTTTGGGCGGGATTTTTGTAATATATATTTTATTGGCTTATGGAACGTTCAGGGTAATGGAGTGGTGGCCCCATGAACGCGTCTTAATGTATTTAAATGCGTTTATGACTCAGCTGGCTTTTGTTCTTTTGATATGGACGCTTAAAAAAATTCGCCATTGGGAATGGGCTGATTTTGGTTGGCAGCCTCTGTCACTAAAGAAAGTTCTGTCCAAAGTTTTAGGGATATATGTCATAACCTGGGTTATCAATATTAGTTATGTACTTGTCCTTTTTAAATATGGGTTAACCCCACCGAGTACAGATGTTTATTCTAAATTACTGGGGCATGTGACTTGGTATACTTTGATCCTTAATTTGATCTTAGCAGGTGTCTTAGCTCCCTTAGTGGAAGAAACATTATTTCGCGGAATTATTTTTGGAAGTTTACAAGCTTATTTTGGAAAATGGACCGCAGCCGTGATTAGTGCTGCCATATTTTCAGGCCTCCATCTCCAAGCGTATGGGTTCTTTCCGCGCTTTATTTTAGGAATAGCTTTGGTTTACCTTTATGACAAGTATAAATCTCTCTATCCTTCTGTTGCGTTACATGCTTTGAACAACATAGTTGCTACACTAATCGCTGCAAGTTTATTATAATAAGAGGAGGATTATAGGGTGAAACAGGAACAGAAACTTGCCTTGCAAATCGCCATCGATGGTCCTGCCGGTGCCGGAAAAAGTACGCTTGCTAAGCTCGTAGCAAAGCAATTAAATCTTTTCTATGTAGATACCGGTGCTATGTATCGGGCAATTGCTTATAAAGTCTTAAAGAACGGAATTTTGCTTGAAGATGAACTAAGTGTTAGTCAAATTGCTAAAACTACAGAGGTAATTTTGGATCATTCGGAGAAACAAAATGTTTGGTGTGATGGGGAGAACGTCACTCTGGCTATAAGAAGTCCGGAAATTTCACGTGCCGTTTCAATCGTCGCGGCTTATGTAGGGGTCAGGGAACGTTTGGTCGAATTGCAACGTCAAGAGGCAGCGCGAGGCGGTGTAGTTATGGATGGTCGCGATATTGGCACACAGGTTCTACCCGAAGCCAATCTCAAAATCTTCTTAACAGCAACTCCTCAGGAACGGGCAAGGCGTCGGTGGCTGGAATTTGTCAAGGCGGGGAAAAATGTCCGTCTCGAAGAGGTTGCTCAAGATATGCAAAAACGTGATCGTCAAGATACAGAGAGAGAGGTTTCACCATTAGAGCCTGCCGAAGATGCCGTCATTCTTGATACAACAGGTTGTAGTGTGGAAAGGATGGCAGCTAAAATTATAGCGTTGACGCAGGAGGATGGAAGATGACGTTATATGATTTCGTGAAAAAGATATTTCGTTTACAGTTCAAGTTAATGGGCTGGAAAATGCAAGGCTTGGAAAAGATGCCGGTCGAAGGCCCGGTTATTATAGCGATTAATCACGTTAGCTTATGGGATCCCATTGTCGCAGCCTGTAGTCTTCCACGCCAAGTTTCTTTTATGGCCAAAGAAGAATTATTTTCTATACCTGTCATAGGAAGCATTCTTTTTAAGCTTGGTGCATTCCCGGTTAAACGGGGACAAGGAGATATGAATGCCATCCGACAGTCTTTAGGGATCTTAAAAGAGGGTCGTGTCTTGGGGCTCTTTCCTGAAGGGACACGATCAAAGATAGGAACAATTCAAAAAGGTCTGCCGGGAATGGTTTTATTAATGGAGAAAAGCAAAGCATCAGTCGTTCCCATAAAGGTCTATGGAACACGGCACTTGTTGACTAAAGGGTGGGGAAACCTTGGAGTCGCAGTTGGTGAGCCGCTGACCGCGGAGATGCTCAAGGTTCCGGCAGGGGTTGGAAACCGCCGCGAATGGATTGCTGAACGGATCATGCAGGCGATGCTGGAATTATCCGAGGCGAAGTGATTACATCGTTGGGGACATTCCTGTCCCGATGAACAGCTAGTACTTCAGCAGGAGTGTCCCCTTTCCAAATAACTTCCACAAAATAGCAGGAATTTGGGAACAACGTAGAGAATTAATTCTTTTTAGATTACGATATTAGGGAGGGTACTTAGTTTTGAAAGTTAAGCGGGCGGCAAAAGCGGGGTTTTGTTTTGGCGTTAAGCGCGCCCTGGATATGGCAGAACGATCAGTAGAAATTTCACCAGCAGTATCCCTTGGGCCCCTTATTCATAATCAGCAGGTTGTAAAACGCTTGGCAGAACGCGGAATTCGTGTTGTTAATGATTTGGAAGAAGTAAGATTAGAACAAGCCCTGATTATCCGTTCTCATGGTGTGGCACCGCTTGTCTATCAGGGGGCTGAAAATAAAGGTATCCATGTGGTGGACGCCACGTGTCCTTTTGTTCAGAAAGCCCAACGACTGGGGGCCGAGTCTGCTCAACTGGGGCAACAAGTAATCGTCATGGGAGATAAACTTCATCCAGAAGTGCAGGGTATTCTAGGCTGGGCAGGAGAACATGCTATACCTATCCAAACAGTCGAGGAGGCCCAAGAACTTCCTTTTTACCCTCATTTAGCAGTTTTAGCCCAGACAACTCAACTAGCAGAAAATTTTGAGGGGATTGTCGAAGAGCTGAAACTCCATACCGAAGACCTTACTGTTCACAACACGATCTGTAACGCAACGGCAGAGAGACAGAAAGCGGCCCGCGAGTTAGCAGAAGAAGTTGATGTTATGGTGGTTGTGGGTGGGCGTAATAGTGCGAATACCCAAAAACTAGCAAGTATTTGTGCTGAACGCACGCAAACATATCTGATTGAAACGGCGGAAGAGTTAGAAGACATCTGGTTTCGAGAATGCAGCAGTTCAGGCTTGACAGCAGGGGCTTCTACCCCAGATTGGATCATTGAGGAGGTTTATAAGAAGATGTCTGAAATGAATGAGGACGAAATGGATATGGCCAGTTGGGATAAAAGTTTTCAAGAACTTCATCTCGGTGCCCAGGTTGCTGGAAAGGTCGTTAAAATAACAAATGATGAAATATTTGTCGATATCGGTTGGAAATCGGAGGGCGTTATCCCTATTAAAGAGCTGATGGCGTCTCGGAAAACACGCTCGGAGGATATTCCCTCCATTGGCGACGAAATTACGGCAGTGGTGGTTCGTGTAGAAAATGAAGCAGGATACACGGTCCTTTCCAAACGACAGGCAGATGAAAAGAAAGCGGAGGGACATTTAAAAAAATTAATTGAAACTAAAGAAGAGATTCAAGCTAAAGTTGTCGAGATTGTTAAAGGTGGTTTGGTTGTTGATGTGGGAATACGTGGTTTCGTTCCTGCCTCTCAAGTCCAACTTGGCTATGTCGAAGATCTAAATCCGTTTTTAGGTCAAACTCTTCGCTTGCGTATGCTTGAATTTAATCCCTCTAAGCGGAAAGTGGTTCTTTCTCAAAAAATTATTTTGGCTGAAGAGCAGGCGATTAAACGCAAAAGTTTATTTGAAACTCTCAAAGAGGGTGATGTAGTTACAGGAATTGTCCGGCGGATGGCCGATTTCGGTGTATTTATAGATATCGGCGGTATTGATGGTTTGCTTCATGTTTCGGACATGGCTCACACTCGGATTAAGCATCCCTCGGAGATTCTAAAAATAGGGGAAGAAATTGAAGTTAAAGTGTTAAAATTTGAACAACAAACCGGAAAGCTATCGTTAGGCCTCAAACAACTCAAAGAAAGTCCTTGGATGCAGGCGGCTGCAAACTATCCTGTGGGATCGATAATTGAAGGCAGCGTGGTGCGGATTGTTACTTTTGGTGCTTTTGTACAACTGGAAGAGGGAGTAGATGGTCTAGTTCATATTTCTCAATTAGCAGATCATCGTGTCAATAAGGTGGAAGATGTGCTAAAAGTTGGGGATAGGGTTAGAGCTAAGGTCCTTGATTGTAAGCCAGAGGTGAAACGGATCAGTCTAAGTATTCGCGAGGTGACCACAGACTCTGCTCAGGCCGATAAGGATCTGGCTGTAGCTTTGCAATCTGATAACGAACCGGTAACCATCGGTGATACACAATAGATGCAATTAAGAGCCTGTCACGCAAGCACATTTGTGTTCATCGACGCAAATGTGCTTGCGTTCTCTCAAGTAAAAGATATGTGCACTAATAAAGGTCACTTATACGGCTAAGTTTAGAAGGAAGGTGATCCAGATGGCTAAACGACAAACAGCGCTGCCTATTGATTTTCCAATCTTATTTTTAACACTGACCCTTCTAGCCTTTGGATTAATCATGGTGTTAAGTGCTGGGGCAGTACTCGGATTTAACTCTTCACAAAACACCTATTTCTATGTTTTCCAACAAATGAGGTGGGTGCTGATCGGTTTTCTATTCGCGTTTGTGGCCATTAAAGTCCCGTATCAGTTTTGGCGTAGATTCGCGGGTTTTGGTGTCTTGATCAGTCTTGGATTACTTATCGCGGTTATCTTTACGGATAGAGGGATCGCGACGCAAGGTTCAGCTCGGTGGATTAAAGTCGTCGGCATTACGGTTCAGCCCTCAGAGATTACAAAGCTGGCCTTGGTTCTCTTTTATGCGCATGTTTTAGACCGATTCCCTGTCAAACGAGGCAAAGATTGGCTTACTCCATTGGGAATACTGATCCCCGTTTCGGTCCTCGTATTAGGTCTCGTTTATAAACAGCCCGATTTGGGGACGACTATGGTTATAGCCTTGACGAGTTCAGTCATGCTGCTGCAGACGGAAATTCCGACACTGTGGTTTGCCTTGTCTGGTCCATCATTTGGTCTACCGCTCTTCTATCTGATTTACCGCACCAAGGATCAGCCGACCCATTATCAATGGGATCGTATTTTGGCATGGTTAGACCCATGGAAATATGCAGCCAATATTGGCTACCAGATTACTAACGCCGAAATTGCCTTTGGTTCCGGCGGCTTGTTGGGTGTGGGCTTGGGGCGAAGTTTGCAAAAATACGGTTTCCTTCCTGAAAACCATACAGATATGATCTTTGCTATGGTTGGGGAAGAACTAGGCTTAGTGGGGACTCTTTTTTTAGTATTTCTCTTTATTGCGTTGTATGCGCGCGCCTACTACGTTGTCAGGGAATGCCCTGATCGCTTTGGACGGTTATTAGGCTTTGGCTTGACCTCCACATTGGCGATTCAAACAACCATTAATTTGGGTGTAGTGACTGGGGTTTTGCCCGTCACGGGGATTACGCTGCCTCTGATCTCGTATGGTGGGAGTTCACTAGTCATTACCCTGACTGAACTAGGGTTGCTACTTAACCTATCCCGCTTTCGTAAAAAAGCGCCGACATATCCTGAAACCAACCTCCCGGATATTACAGTCTAAACTCGGTCTAATTGGGAATCATATAAGAAAGGATTTTGTTGTAGGAGGGGTTTAAATGCTTTTTCCCTATGGAGAATGGGTTATTCTTTTCTTGGCATTTACAACCTGGATTGAAAAACGAGCCCCCCGGCGCTTTTTCTTAATGTTGACCATCGCTTGGCTACTGGGCAAAGGAATAGAGCTGACCTTCCCTTCAATAATGCCCTGGAGCTGGCACTTTGCCCGTCTGGCAGTCATTCTTGTTTTTTGGGTATGGGCGTTGCAGCGTGCTAAGCGGAGGATTTTGCCGCTTTTGTCGACCAGCTTTATAATGAGCCTAGAAACGCTTTTTCTCGTTAATGATCCTGGGGTTATTCCCTATGGATCTTGGCTTTTCACGGTTGTGCTGGTGTTAGCCGCTTGGCTGACCGCTAAATGTTATTGGGGAACAGCAGCCGCTTTCACGGGAAGCATCCTTCTGAACCAAGTCTTAGTACGTTTTACCAACGAGGGAATCATGAGGCATACGGATTTTCCGGATGCGTTTGTTTGGAATTTCGGTGTGGTGATCTTTGCTGTTTGGGCAGGTCTCTTGGTAGGATGGCAATCTTGGCGAGCAAGAGAACTGCAAAAGACGAGCGTGGAGCCTTTATTACCAGCAAATGGAGTAGGGGTGTGTGAGCATTCGGAAGAACGAGAACTCCAGTAGCAGGCACGTTCGATTTGTAGTATACTTGTAAGCGATTGAGGCTGGGATAATATGCCCTGATCTAGAATGTCAGGAGGATGAAACATTTTGTCTAAAGGGCTTGTGGTCGCCGCAGTTGACATAGGGAGTATTGCAGAAGAAATGGAGATCCAAGTCGGAGATCGCATTTTGGCAGTGAATGAAGAAGAACTTAATGATATCATTGACTTTCAGTTCAGTATATCGGAAGAGGAGTTTACGCTGCTTATTGAAAAGATAAATGGCGAACTTTGGGAAATCGAAATAGAAAAAGATCCTGAAGAATTCTTAGGTTTAGAGTTAGAGACAATCAGTGCTGAGGGTCTAAAACTATGTCGTAATAATTGCTCGTTTTGTTTTGTGGCGCAAATGCCTCAAGGAATGCGGTCAACACTTTATGATAAAGATGATGATTATCGTTTGTCGATTACACAGGGGAGTTTTATCACCCTGTCAAATTTGAGCGAAGAAGAATTAATCCGGATTATTTCTTTGCATCTCAGTCCTCTGTATATTTCTGTCCATGCTTGGAACCCAGAAGTACGTGCTCGTCTGATGGGAAATCCCCATGCAGGAAAGTTGCCGGAGCAGATTCGGCGCTTAACCGAGGCCGGAATTGTTGTTCATGCACAGATTGTATTGATTCCGGAACACAACGACGGAGACGTATTGGTGGAATCAATCGAAAAGTTAGGCGCCCTCTATCCGGCGGTACAATCCATTGCAGTGGTTCCTGTAGGGCTGACGCGTTACCGCGAACACCTGACCACACTGCGTGGATTTACGGCGTCTGAAGCACGACGGATCTTGGACCAGGGTGAGAGCTGGCAAACGAACTTTTTCGAGCAGACAGGACAACACGTTGTTTATTTTGCAGATGAATTTTATGTTTTGGCTGGACGAGAATTTCCTGAAAGTGGTGTTTATGACGATTTTCCCCAGTTGGAAAACGGTCTAGGTATGGCACGGAAATTTATTACTGAGCTTGAAACCGCTTGGCACCTGTTGCCGGAAGCAATTTCAGAGCGTCATATCCATCTAATCACTGGAACATCTGCGCAGGAATTATTTAAATTGTTGCGGGACCGCTTAATGAAGCGAGTGGACGGATTAAAGATTTCGGTGCATATCATCCGCAATGATTTCTTTGGGTCATCTGTTACCGTCGCAGGATTGCTGACGGCTCAAGATATTGCCCTTCAATTAGGAGATTTAAGAGGAGAAGAGTTTTTAATTCCAAGCGTTATGCTTAAAGCGGATGAAGATCTCTTTCTCGATGATCAAAGCATTCCATGGTTGGAGGGTAAAGTTAACGGCAAGGCGAGCATTGTTCAAAACGATGGCCTAGCATTTTTAGAGCATGTGCTTGGATTTTCTTTGGGAGGTAAAACTATTGAGTAAACCTGTTGTAGCTATTGTGGGCCGTCCGAATGTCGGGAAATCTACGTTGTTTAATCGTATCACCGGCGGACTTGTGGCCATTGTGGAAAATATGCCCGGGGTGACAAGAGACCGTCTTTATCGAGATGCCGAGTGGCTGGGACGGAAGTTTGCCTTGATTGATACCGGGGGAATCGAATTTAAGGATGAAGGGACACCGATCGCTTCTCAGATGCGCAGGCAAGCAGAAATCGCCATGGAGGAAGCGGATGTCGTTGTTTTTGTGGTGGATGCTCAGATATCCCCTACGGCGGACGATGAGATGATTGCCCGTACTTTGCGTCGCTCCGGAAAACCGGTGTTGCTTGCTGCGAATAAAGTAGAAGACTTTGCCAAGGTAGAGGGACAACTTTACGACTTTTTAAGTTTAGGGCTAGGGGAAGCAATTCCTATTTCGGCAGTTCATGGCATGAATACGGGAGATTTGCTGGACTTGGTGATATCCAATTTACCCGAGAATAACGATGAAGAGTATGATCCGGATGTGATACGGATTTCAGTCATTGGTCGTCCCAATGTCGGAAAATCATCCTTGGTCAATACGATGCTGGGAAAAAATCGGGTCATTGTCAGTAACATACCAGGAACTACCCGGGATGCGATTGATACTCCTTTTGAACACGAAGGGAGGCATTATATACTCATAGATACGGCCGGAATGCGCCGTAAAGGGCGTATCGATGAACTAACAGAGCAATATAGTGTCGTCCGTTCTCTCCGTGCAGTCGATCGTTCAGATGTGATCCTCATGCTTATAGACGCGGTGGACGGAGTTACAGAACAGGACAAAAAGATTGCCGGATATGCCCATGAAGCAGGTAAAGCAATTATTTTGGTGGTTAACAAATGGGATCTTGTTGAAAAAGATGAGAAGACCATCAACAAGTTCGAAAAGACGATTCGCGAAGAATTAGGTTTCATGCATTATGCACCCACCATGTTTATTTCTGCTTTAACGGGCCAAAGAGTTAATAAAATTTTAGAGCTTGTTGATTTTGTGGTCGAACAAAACGCCACCCGAGTGACAACGGCTACTTTAAACACCTTACTGAAGGAATGGCTCCATCTCAATCCACCCCCGTCTGATAAAGGACGGCGCCTAAAGGTCCGGTACCTTACACAGGTGGGTGTTAAGCCACCAACGTTCGTTTTCTTTGTCAATGATCCGGAACTGATGCACTTTTCGTATAAACGATATTTGGAGAATCAGATGCGGAAACATTTTGGGTTTGAAGGTACTCCGATCCGAATTGTTATTCGACAAAAAGATGAAGAAAAGGAGTAAGTCATGGTGCGCTACCTAATTTTTATTCTGACGTATTTCCTGGGTGCTATTCCTTTTGCTTATTTAGCGGGCCAACTCAAAGGGATTGACGTACGTCGGCATGGCAGCGGAAATATCGGCACAACGAATGCTTTTCGCCTGCTTGGCGTTAAAATGGGCATTTTGGTATTGCTTGGAGATGCCCTAAAAGGGGCGTTAGCAGCTTATCTCGGCCTGCGGTTTTTTGGGGATTCGGGAGGTTGGGGAGGGATTATTGGTGGGTTACTGGCAATGGCGGGCCATAGCTGGAATCCCTTTTTTGGCTTGAAACCGAGTGGCAAAGGGGTTGCCGCTGGATTCGGTATAATTACCGTATTAATGCCAAAAGTTATGTTTTTCGCAATTGCACTTTTTCTTTTGGTCGTGGGGACAACACGTTATGTTTCTATGGGATCGGTGGTCGGAGCCCTGACAGTTGCAATCGCAGTTTTTGTATTTCCAGAACCAATTGCCTATAAATTTTTTGGCTTAGTCGCCGCCACCATCGTGTTGGTTCTTCATCGTGCCAATTTCCAACGTGTATTGAAAGGAACAGAACATAAGTTTGGCGAGAAAAGGATTCTATAAGGTTGACTTTCGATGCACGAGATTCGAGATTCGCGGTTCTTGGTTGCGGGACGTGGTCATGTAACTGTTCGAACCACGAACCACGAACTACGTGCATCGAATAACGATTTGAGGGGGAGTAAAAGTATGCCCAACATAGCGGTTTATGGGGCCGGGAGCTGGGGGAGTGCTTTGGCCGTGCTCTTAGCGAATGCAGGTCATCAAGTTGCGCTCATCGGTCGTCATGCGGATGAGATGGAACTTATGAAGAAGCAACGCGAAAACGCACGTTATTTGCCGGGTGTTGCTTTGCCTCCAGGACTTCTACCAACCACGGATCTGACACGTTTAAACGCCGATTTAGTCGTTTTAAGTGTACCGTCCCATAGTGTTAGGGAGGCTGCCCGTCGGGTTAAAACCTACCTTAGGCCAAGTTGCATTGTGGTCAATACAGCTAAGGGAATGGAAGAAGGTACACACCTTCGTCTCTCAGAAGTATTGACGGAGGAGCTTCCTCAAAATCCAATTGCCGTGTTGTCCGGTCCCAGCCATGCCGAAGAAGTCGGACGGGATATGCCGACAACTGTAGTCGTTGCCTCGGACGTAGGAACCGCAGAAGCGGTTCAAGATCTGATGATGACCCCAAAATTTAGAGTGTATACTAATCCGGATGTCATCGGGGTTGAACTCGGTGGGGCCTTGAAGAATATCATTGCTTTGTGTACTGGGATTGCGGAAGGTCTTGGGTTTGGAGACAATACCAAAGCAGCTCTAATGACCAGAGGATTAGCAGAGATTGCCCGTTTGGGAGTGGCCCTTGGAGGACATCCGTTGACTTTTACCGGGTTATCGGGCGTTGGTGACCTTATTGTTACTTGTACCAGTTTACATAGTCGTAATCGCAGGGCTGGTGTCGCTCTCGGACAGGGGAAACCTTTAGAGGCTGTGCTTAAAGACGTTGGGATGGTGGTTGAAGGGGTAAGAGCAACGAAGATAGCCTATCAGCTTAGTGTAGAGAAACATATTTCTATGCCCATTACCGAGCAAGCCTATAAAGTGCTGTTTGAAGGTGCTGACCCCAAAGTAGCAGTTGCGGATTTGATGTTACGTGGGAAACGCCATGAACTGGAAGAAGTTTTGGAAATGAACTAACAAAAAAAGTAACATATTTTTTTGTTTTTTTTCATAGACGTAGAAGAGGTTGTTTAAAAACCTTTTCTGCGTTTTTTGTTGTGTTGTCATAATTACCCAATAAAGTCAATATACTTATACTGCTTAATGTGCTAGTCCAGTCAGCGGGAATCCAGGGGTTACAGGGGGGTGGAAGGGGAGATAAGGTGGAGGCCCTTCCCCAAATTTTGGGACAGCACTCAAAAGGGAGGGAAATTACTAATGGAAAAACTAGACATTTTTAGGGATATTGCTGAACGTACAGGAGGCGATATCTACCTCGGTGTCGTCGGGCCAGTCCGTACAGGAAAGTCCACCTTTATCAAACGATTCATGGACCTCCTGGTCCTGCCTAACATTCAAGATGCCTTTGAACGGGAGCGGGCCAAAGATGAGCTTCCTCAAAGTGGGACAGGAAGAACGATCACGACGACAGAACCTAAATTTATTCCATCAGAATCTGTGGAAATCATTGTGAAAGAATCAATCCATATGAATGTGCGTCTGGTTGATTGTGTTGGGTACAGTGTAGAAGGTGCTTTAGGCTATGAAGCAGAAGACGGCGAAGAACCCCGCATGATGAAAACATCATGGAGTGACGAACCCATGTCCTTCCAGGATGCAGCAGAAATGGGAACCCGTAAAGTCATAACAGATCATGCCACGATCGGTGTTGTGATCACGACAGATGGATCAATTACAGATATTCCGCGTGAGGCCTACCTAGACGCTGAGGAACGGGTCATTTCCGAGCTCCGTCAACTGGGAAAACCCTTTGTAGTGGTCTTAAATACAACCCGTCCCTATGCAGAAAATACGCTGGAGTTGAGCCGTTCTCTGGAGGAGAAATATGGGATTCCGGTTATTGCGGTGAATTGCCAGGAAATGAAACCAGAAGATATCACGCAAATTCTTGAAGAAGTACTGTATGAGTTTCCTGTAGCTGAAGTCAACATTGATCTGCCAAAGTGGGTTGAGGAACTTGATACCGCTCATCCGATCCGGGCTGCTTTTGAGGAAACTGTGCGCAAAGCAATTGACGGGGTACGGCGTTTGCGGGATATTGATCAGGCCTTAGACGCTTTGACCGAATGCCAATATGCGCAAGATGTACTGCTTAAAGAGATGAACTTGGGTACAGGCGTCGCCAATGTGGAAATAACCGCGGTCGAAGGGCTCTTCAAAACCGTCCTGCAAGATCTCACGGGGATAGAAATTGAAGGAGATCATACCTTGCTCCGTTTAGTGCTAGACTATAGCAAGGGCAAAAAAGAATGGGATAAAGTGTCAGGTGCCATTGAAGAAGTCCGTATTAACGGTTATGGCGTCGTCACCCCTCAACTTGAAGAGATGTTCCTCGAGGAGCCAGAGCTTGTGAAACAAGGGGGACATTATGGCATTAAGCTCAAGGCCAGTGCTCCGTCGCTGCATATTATCAGAGCAGATATTACGACGGAAATTACGCCCTTGATCGGAACTGAAAAACAAGCCGAGGAACTAGTAAAGTATATTCTTGATGAGTTTGAAAGTGATCCAAAGAAAGTCTGGGGATCTAATATTTTCGGTAAATCCTTGCATGACTTGGTGCGTGAGGGAATCCAAAATAAACTCTATAAGATGCCGGAAAATGCCCAACATAAGCTTCAAGACACGTTACAGCGGATTGTTAATGATGGCAGCGGAGGTCTTATCTGCATCATTATCTAGGGGATATGCGAGTGGATAAATGTCTAAGAGACTGATATGATTAAAAGAGATAGCCTTATTAAAGAGACTGATAAGCTAAAAAGGAACGTATGGGTCATTGCTTAAAGGCAAGACCTGACGTTCTTTTGATTTTAAGATTAATTTTGCTCGTTTTGACAATACCGCCATAATCCTCCTTCTCTCGGATGTAGACTTGAATTAGTGTTCTTGCCAAACTCGTGCGGAGTAGCTTATAATATGTCTGAACATTTAGACGTAATGATCGGGGAGATAGATAGGGGCGATTTGGTGGTTGGCAAGACAAACGATTTTTTAATTGTCAGTAAAGATATATTGCCGGAAGCCATTTTGAAGACCGCGAAGGCAAAAGAATTACTTGTCAAAGGGGATGTCGATACAATCAATGATGCTGTGGAACGTGTTGGGCTTAGCCGAAGTGCTTATTATAAATACAAGGACGGCGTGTTCCCTTTTTACGAGGCGAGCCGGGAAAAGATCATTACAATTTCCCTCATTCTCGAAAATAAAGCGGGAGTACTCTCTCATGTTCTTAATTTTATTGCCTCAGTCAAAGGCAACGTCCTAACCATTAATCAAGGGATTCCACTGCAGGGAATTGCTAATGTCTCGATTTCCATCGAAACTGCAGGAATGGCAGATACCCCCGAAAATCTTTTGTTTGGGCTGGCAGAAATTCATGGGGTAAGAAAGATAGAAGTAATTGGTCAAACTTAGGGTTGCTTTTTTTAACTTAATATGATATCTTGTAACAGTCCTTCATATGAAGGCATTAAGTCGGGGCGTGGCTCAGCTTGGCAGAGCGCTACCTTGGGGTGGTAGAGGTCGCACGTTCGAATCGTGTCGCTCCGACCAGTAATATCAAGGCTTTCAGCCTTTTGGAAATAAGGCAAAACCGTAAAATAATGCAACCGTTTTTTAATTAGCTTTTCCAGTTAGATTCCTCCCATTTTGGGGGGATCTTTTTTTATCTTTTTTTAGTAGCCCATTCATATTTACAGCAGCTGCAACTTTTACCTCTGGCATGACGTGTGCGTAGGTGTTACCCGTAGTAGATATATCGGCATGTCCCAGTAGAACTTGTACCGTCTTTAGGCTCTCCCCGCGTTCCAGAAGTCTCGTCGCGAATGTGTGGCGATTATGGAGAGCTCCCCATAATCGCCATTATGTAGAGCCTCAGATTATGGGGAGTATAGCACAAAAACCTTCTAAATCAGCTTAATTTATGTGAAAACACTCCCCATAATCTTTTACTCACATAGTGAATTTAACCATCTCATTAAGTTACCGTCTTCTTCCCAGTTTGGCAGCCTGTCAGGCACTAAATCTGGATACGCATTTTCAATAGCTTTTCGTTTCATCTCGCTGTCAGCGCGGGCATATATTTCTGTTGTTGCACAATCATTATGACCTAGGAAATCCCGGATATATATCAGGTTAACTCCTGATTGAAGCAAATGCATGCTTTTGCTATGTCGCAAATGGGGAGCTCCCCATTTCCGTCACTCGAAGGCAATGCATCTCCTCCAAGCAGGTGTGAATCTCATCTATATCCGCGATTTCTTAGGCCACGTCGACATAAAAAGTACGGAGGTCTACGCCCGAACGGATACTGAAACAAAGCGCAAAGCAATAGAGAACGCTTATCCTGACCTCATCGATAGTGACTTGCCTGACTGGAATAAAGATCAGAATCTACTTTCGTGGTTATCTGAGTTGAAGTAGGTTCCTTCAGATATTATGCAAAGTAAAGGAAAGACAAATCCCATATCTAAAGGGTTTGGTAAGTTTACTTTGCATAACGGTTTGCTTTGCATAAGGTGGAGTCATCAGTCCAATTTTAGCAAACATCTACCTACATTATGCACTGGATTTATGGTTCGAAAAGAGAATCAAGCAGTCTTGTGAAGGAATGAACTATATCTGCAGATATGCAGATGACTTCGTATGCGCCTTTCAATTTAAACAAGACGCAGTGCAATTTTATCAAGTAGTAGGAGAGCGCTTAAAAGAATTCCGACTGGAACTGGCGCTGGAGAAAACCAATATCATAAGCTTTTCACGATTTCGAAAAGAGGAAAACACAAAGTTCGAGTTCCTAGGGTTTGAATTTCGCTGGGGAGTATCCTTAAAAGGAAAAGATATCATCAAACGACGCACAGCACCGGGCAAGTTGAGAAAGTCGCTAGCCGCATTTACAGAATGGTGCAGGGAGATGCGAAATAAGCGTTTGAGAAGGCTCTTTCCTAAACTCATAGCGAAACTGCGAGGTATAACAATTACTATGGACTGATTGGAAACTACGGTAGCTTGAGTAAATTTCATGAACAAGTAAAGAGGATTCTTTACAAATGGCTTAACCGTAGAAGTCAGCGACGTAGTTTTAATCTGGATGAGTTCGCCGCATGTTGGAAACGATATGGGGTTCCAGAACCGAGAATTGTCGAGTCGGATCTAGTACAACTTCAATTTGATTTCTGATGCTGGAAGTACGGAAGCGAGTATTTTTGAAGAGCCCGGTGCGGGAAATCCGCACGCCGGGATCTGTGCGGGGGGGGGTAACCGGTGTCTCTACCGTGACTACGAAACCGTACGCAAGGCCGCGCGTCCATGCGCGGATTTTCTAGAGAAGAACTATGTTGATTAGGAGTGAGAGCAGATGAGATTAAGTGAATCTAAGCGGTTAGTTGGTATCACGATTTGGTTTATAGTTCTGCTAACGTTACCTCTTCATATGGAGATTTATTATAGAACTCTATATTACGTTGGAGCTATTTTTCTAATGCCTATTTTTTTTTACAGAATAGTCTGGGATCAAAAATTTGATAAGAAGTTTTATAAGAGGTGGGATAGAGCAAGAGAACAAGGATTTTGGGTAAATGTTGCTCGCGAGGGGTTAAGATCATTTGTTTTCATGACAGTGATTACAATGATATCTCAATTCTTTGGGTATGGTCGTACTCCGTTCGAAATGGTGTTACCAGCTAGCATATTAGTATGGATAGTTTTTTTATTTATGTTATTTAGTCTGGTAGGAGGGATAGTTGCATGGTATGAAAATGACAAGAGGTACAACAGAATTTATTACAGTATGGATAATAGCAAAAATGCAAATTGACCCTTTTAGAGTGCAATGTAAAAAGTAATT
The DNA here is from genome assembly GCA_031292075.1 of Desulfosporosinus sp. Taxonomy (GTDB): domain Bacteria; phylum Bacillota; class Desulfitobacteriia; order Desulfitobacteriales; family Desulfitobacteriaceae; genus Desulfosporosinus. The sequence goes on along the minus strand of JARLHW010000309.1, from coordinate 144 downwards.
TAAATAACTCAACTTTCGCAGAGCGAAAGTTTGCTTAAAACCTTGGTGTTAAAAGAAAAAGTACTACATTGATATGCGCATTGACAATAGAAAACACCTCTTTTGTTTGGTATAGTGAATTTGACTAGAACCCACTACCACGCA
>JARLHW010000036.1 GCA_031292075.1 Desulfosporosinus sp. | reverse complement strand
CTGTCACTCTTATGCAGGGCCATCGAGTAGTCGAGGTTCTCGAAATCCGTCGCCTTCGTGTCGATCTTGCGACAGACCGACACGTAGTTGTTCGCGAACTGGAGGTCAACGAGGTAACCTGGCGCGGAAGCCATACCCATCTGGACGGACTGGGCAATCTCGAACGTGTCATCGAAGACCCAGGGGAAGAGTGTTGTACCCTGTGCCGGGAAGTTCAGAGTATACGAGAGAACCGAGCGGGCTGAGTTGAAGCAGGTCTTAGCCGGAATCTTCCACTCGAGGAGGGTGGATCCGGTAGCCGTAATAGTGATGGCCGAGGCCTGAATGTTGTTGAGCGGGATAGCACGAAACTTGTAACGGCCATTGTTCATATGTACCTCCTTGTACATGATATCATCCGGTTTCTGAATGTGATCAGACATTATGCGTATTGTAAGAGGGTGACTCTTTTTTCAAAATTTAAATATTTAGTTACATCGAGGACGATGAAAGTGCGATGGTTTTCAAGACTTTGGTCAGATTCTCCTTTCGATAGAGTAGGAGGGTGAAGAGAACCTGGTGTCCATTCAAGTCCACTTCCAAGTCGTGTTCGTCGCACAAGCTGAAGTTGTACACAGCATTCGATGAGGATCGCAGTTTCTTCGTATACATCGAGGGAAATCTGCAGTTGTAGCCAAGATTGCCAAACGGAATGGAGTTATCAGAATAGACCTCCTGGAGGATGGCCGAGGTGTCATCCACGCAGTCACTGTGGAGAAAGAGTGTGCTAGTTGAAACGAAGTCAACAACATTCTGGCTCACGAGTTGTTTGGCGACAAATGTATTCGTGCTGACCTCGTTGAAGCCCATCTGATTACCGATCCTGGATGGGTCTGTGAAAATAAACGAGACGACGGAGGCCGTACCCGTATAACCGTACGTATATTTGCCCGTGACGCTGCTGTAGGTCATCGTGAACGTGTTGGAAGACAAAGCATTCAGTAGCTGAAGCAGCGTCGTGATAAAGTTATTCACGTTGTAGTTTCCCGGTGGAATCGTAATGGTGTTGGTAACGCCATCAAGCACGAGAGTGACCACGTTCTGGCCATCCCTAATCAGGTAGTAGCTACGTGGAATTGTGAGGGAGAGCACGCAACAGGAATCAAAGCGAGATCCATCCGGGATGTCAAGTGATACGGTGAAGTTCGAGGGTATGCCCGAAATTCGTTTTTCCGAGTTAATGTAGTAGATTCGATTATCCAGAATTGACATTTATTCCCAGCAATATATTTTTTTTCAGACTGGTATTAAT
>JARLHW010000308.1 GCA_031292075.1 Desulfosporosinus sp. | reverse complement strand
GAAACGCAACTCGTCAAGACCGGCTTCACCTAAAGCTTTCAACGTCTCTTCCGTAGCTAAAGTGCCATTTGTATAGAGATGTTGATGAATCCCTGCATCACTGAATTTCTTTATAACCGAATAGTATTTTTCAATTTCCATGAATGGCTCTAAATAAACGTAGGAAATGCCTGTGGGCTTCTGTTGGATAGAAAGAAGTAATTCAATGTCCTTCTCATAAAATTTTGTATCTCCGATTTCCCACATACCCTCGCCAACCGGAGCAATTTCATCCAGATCTCCATAATGATAGCAGAACTTACACTCTAAGTTACATTTGTTCGTTTTCCTGATTGCACTCAAACCGGTTCCCAACAGACAAGAACGACATCCTTTGGGGAATTTGCTTTCATTTCCCACAAAAAAAGTTCTATTCTCCAAAGTTTTCAAGTCTCTGATTTCCGACATTAACCTATCATTTCTATGATCGATAGCAGCCTCAATTTGTGCAAAGGTAGCGTAAATGATTTCTTGTTGTTTTGTCATAACTTCCTCATCCTCTGGCAATATTGAAAAGAATTCAAACCAAAACAACGCATCCTTCTTTGAAATTTTCATAACATGTCCTCCTCGTATAATTAATTCTACTAAAGATTCGATTCCTATCTTCCTGCTATGCTTTTTCACATAGTCTTCTTCAAAAGACATACGCACTCCACACGTGTTGTGGCAGTTGAATAATACGAATGCGCGGAATTCATCCAGTAATTGTTATACCTAAAATAGCAGGTCTCCGAACTTAGAGGACGGGACCCCTTTTAGGTTATGGGTTATAGGTTATTTTTGATCGTAATTTTATTAATTATACCATCGAGATTCCCCCAATGATATTTTTGAAGGCGACATCATAGAAATATTTCATTTTTAGCTATTTCCAGTTGTCGAAAGCAGGTACATTTTTACTTGCATTTTTGCAATGTTTAATAAGTGCTGCTATGCTCAAAATTTTTTAGAACTAGCACCAATTCTTTTAGCGTAACCCGCTCCCGTGATCATGAATTAGGCAGCAGCGACATCTTATAGTTACAACAGCATTTCAAGCTATCTTAACGCAGAGTTTGTATATTCAAATGCTGGTCTACGTGGCCGAACCAATGGGTATGACAGTAACAACAAACTAATTTATAGCGGCGGTGCGCCCTGGGAAGTAACCGACTTAAAGGCCGCAGTCCGTTATTACAGATTTAACCAAAGCAGTCTTTCTGTAATATCGATTCCTTAAATTCCGATGGCAAATGGATTGAATATGATGCCAAGACCAATACTGCTAAAATAATGATAAACTCTGATTTAGAGACACAAAAATTTTTTTAATTAAATTTTTATAACCATGTGACCTTTTTCTATTTTCATTCGTGTAGTAGATGAAAGGGGATTCTTACATGCCTCAATGGTCGAGTGATAATTTTTCTGTCAAATACACTATGTATGGCAATATGGTCTTCAGAATAGCTATGGTTCACCTTGGAAACAAAGAAGACTCAGAGGAAGCTATGCAAGAGGCCTTTTATAAACTTTTATATAAATCGCCAAAATTTAATGATGAAGGACATGAAAAGGCGTGGCTTATTAAGATTACGGTGAATCTATGCCGAGATATCCTGCGAAGTGTGTGGCATAAAAGAGTGGTTAAAATGGACGATATCGAACAATATTACAATGATCCTACGGACTCAAGTGTGATGAAGGAAATAATCAATTTACCTGCCAAATTCAAATCGGTCATTTACCTTTATTATTATGAAGATTATTCTATTAAACAAATTGCCGAAATTTTTAAGACGAAGGAATCAGCAATAAAAATGCGTTTACACCGCGGACGTCAGCTTCTTAAGATAGAATTGAAAGGAAATGACTATGAATAAAGATGATCTTAAACGCGTCATTGATAAGCTTGAACCTGATAATGAAATGAAGTATCGATTGTCCGTGAAATTAAGAAATGGTTTACCTCATAGAATCTCCTTTAAAACTGTTGCCGTAATGGCAGCAGGGCTTGTCTTAATATTCGGTACAGGCGTTTTGGCAAATTACAAAATATTTGAAAACGCCAACGCAAACTTAGGTCTAAAAACGCAAAACAGCAGTACAAACCCCTTAATCGCACTGCTGCCTGACAACCCTCCCTCAAAATCCGAGGCCGATAGTCCAAATAACACCTCTGTCCATTCTAACCCACTCCCGCCAGTTAACAACTCAACTAGTCAACAGGAAATTGATAGTTCAAAAACCAACACTGACCAATCAAATACTCCGCCACCCGTTGCCAAGCCCAATGACCCAGACGAAATTGATAATACGACAACCGCTCAACCGGAAAATAATACTCCAGACCGCAGCACCAACATTTCCAATCCTCTGCCGCCGGTTAACACGCTAGATCCCAATCCCCAGTTAGGGAGCAGTCAGAAAAATGGTACAGATAGCCCCGAGATAATAGCTCCGAAAAATGCAGTCAATTTATCACCTAGACCAATGAGCCCAAACAATCTCGTTGACAGCACCAAAACTCAGGTAACCGGAAGTATAGCTACCCAAAGTGCCGGGATCTATATCCCCCAAGCACCACTGCCCACCAACACTAAGCTCTCTTCCAAAATGATGGGACTTATTGTCTACCAAGGCCGAATATATCTTCAAAATTCTTCACAAATAGACCAGCAGCAAGCCGAGCAACTGGTTAGTGAAAAGCTTGGTACTACCACCGGAAATATAACTGAATGGAGTAAACAAGCTGACACCGCAGTTGACCTGGCGTCAACGATAGGGACACAAGACGTCTATACGGTAAAAGGCTATGACAAGAGCTTTAGAATTATGACCTATGAAAAAATTAACGGGGAGGTCAGTGCCTCTTTCTTTGAATGCTTAAATGGTCTCACAGTGAACTCCGGGAATGATATCTTCGGAAAATTTAAAATGGAGAATAATATAGCAACTGTTCAATATGAAAACTTTGATAGTTGGAACAATGGCAAGGGAGACTATCACCTGCTGACCAAACTTGATGGATTCAACACTTTTCTGGCAGCATTAGAAAAGTCTATTCCCTATAGTCAGGATAGTTTAGCTGATTTGCTGGACGATCAAAGTGCAGCAGATCAACGCTTTTTATCTGTGCACTTAAACGACGGCAGTTCAATTCAATTAAGACTTTTTAAAGAAGGATATGTTTACTATAACGGCATTAATATTTTCTTCAAAGTCGATAGTCCTTCTTTTGCGGCCCTCTGGTCTGAATTGAATTAGACAATTAAGTTCCATCATTTAATAACAAAATTACCCGGTGAAAGAGGTGGTTCTATCGAACACGCTTAAAGGATTCGGCTTTCCCCCCTAATACACCACCAGATAAAATAAAATAATTTTGAGGAGGAGCTTACTTTGAAAAGTAGTATAAAAGTCTTACTTATGTTATTTATCCTTACATTAGGATTTGCCCAGCCCGCATCAGCTGCCGAGGTGCAACAAGCCAATACAATAGAGACCTCTGCAACGAGTCAGATAACTGTAGATCCTGACATGGTTGAACTTAGCTTAACTATACGAACTGAGGAGAAAAGCGCAGCATTGGCGCAAGAGAATAACGCTGCCGCGGTTACCAAGGCCATAGACCTCCTAACAAATGAAGGACTAACTAACGATGAAATTAAAACAACGAACTACTCAACTTATTCGTACACCAAAACTAATTCGGATAAAAATACCGAAAATGAGATCACAGTCTATTCAACAAGCAGCGGCTTGGAAGTAACCTTTAAAGAGTTAGATAAAGTAGGTGAAATTCTGGATAAACTAGCTAGTATAAGTGAGGTCAATGTCAACTCCGTTAATTATTCGATTCAAGATCCTGGGCAATATAAAGAACAGGTGATTACCTCGGCTATCGCTAATGCGAAGCAAACTATCCAATACAGTGCCACGGCATTGGGTGTTAAATTAGATAAATTGGATTCCCTTAGCATCGATTTTAATTCAAATTCTGTTAGTCCGGTTTTCCCCAGAAACGCTGTTGCCTTTGCAGGATCACCAGCGCCTCAGCCGCAGAATCCTGACAAAATAACAATTTCAGCTACAGCAAATATGTCCTATTCGGTCGAACAATAATTTAATCGGAACGCTGCCGTAAGTCCCAGATGAGCGCACGTTACGCAATTTGTTGGCGGATCTTGACACTTACGAATACCAAGTCATTGTTACAAATATGGAAAATCCGACCTGTGAGGAGGTGTGGCACTGGTATAACAAACGTTGTAACAAAACTGTGATTTCTCTCAAAAATGCAAAAAGCCTTGAGTCGTACAACTAATTGTACCTCAAGGCTTTCATTATGTATCTCCACCAAAATTCGAGGGTTTAGCTGGTGGAGGCGAGGGGATTTGCACCCCTGTATCGAAGAGCCGCCACAAAAGCGTCTACGCGTGTATCCTTTATTTTAAGTTTCGCCGGTTGTGACTCCTAAAGGAGAGGATTCAGTTCAGGCTAGCTCGATGATCTTAGCTAACAACTCCGAGCATTGCTGTTAGAGCGTCCTACTGTTTTGACACCCTGGCCCTTCATCGTAGGTGCAGAAGGCAGGATGCTAGCGGCACTTAAGCAGCTAGAGGTAAATAATTTTCGTTAACTATTTTTGTCCACCGTTTAACGAGACCAGGTGGAATCTCGACGCGCAACTCTTGCCACTACTTCTCCGAGCGAGTCTAGAACGCCCCCATAAAAAGTGTACATTCACAGAATGTGACATTCATAGTATAACATATTTAAACTAAAAGCAAAGCTAAAGATCTATGGAATATTTACTTTTTTATGGTAAATCATATTATTATGGCTAAATAACACTGAAATATCCTAAATTAAACTGGTCTAGCTAAACCTACGCGATAATCCTTTCGATTATCCTTCTAATAACTTTTATTTCGATCTCTAAGTGCCCGCTCAATATCACGTTTGCCTTCTCGTTCGGCAAGGACTTGACGCTTATCGTAATTTTTCTTCCCTTGTCCAACCGCCAATTCCACTTTAGCCATACCCTTTTTTAAATAGATTTTAATCGGGATGAGGGTCAATCCTTGTAACTGAATTTTCCCTACTAATTTATTTATTTCAGCACGATGCAGTAACAATTTACGCGGCCGCAATGGATCATGATTAAAACGGTTGCCCTGTTCATATGGACTGATATGCATTTGATAGACCCAAACTTCGCCATCGTTCAAACGGGCATAACTGTCTTTCAAATTCACTTTTCCGTTACGGATAGATTTTATTTCTGTCCCTGTTAGGATGATCCCGGCCTCAATCCTATCTTCAATAAAATAATCGTGGAAGGCTTTACGATTTTCCGAAACAATTTTAACTCCTTCGTGAGGCATATTATTCCTCCTCTCACCTAGTATTTAGTATAGCATTAATTTCCTGTTTTAACCAAACCGAGAGATTTCTAAACTTTTACCCTAAGTCTTATTCTCCACGAATTAATGAAGTTCTAATAACCAGTTTATTCATTTGCCCATTATAGTTCCAACGCTTCAGAAATACCTTGCATTGCTACCAGCCCATACCGGTGACAATGAGACCATCATATCCTATCAAACTCCTCTTCCTTAATAAATAGCACGAAAGGGGCACCTCAATTGAAGTGTCCCTCGTTAATTTGGCTATATTGGCGGAAGAATCGAACAACAATCAGATTCTACTATTTCAACAACATTCCTAAACCCAATGAACTCAGCAGAAATACAGCCGCTAAAATGGCGGTGAGTTTCGCAAACAGTTCATCCATACCTTTCTTTTTCCCAAACATAGACTCTCCTGCACCTGTAATAGCTCCTGATAATCCGGCACTCCTTCCGGATTGGAGTAATACGGCCGCGATGAGTCCTAAAGAGCTAAGGACCAAAAGAATAACTAAAGCAATTACCAATTAAATCACCCCTTTAAGGCAACCCTTTGTCACCTATAACTAAACCTACTTATTATTGATCACATCATTTTAGCACAAGCCCCATCAAAACTCAAGAAGCTTCAGAGCGGCGGACCTACCTAGCTAACGCTTTTCTGCCGCGATAAACTGCGCTTTCCCCAAGTTCTTCTTCAATTCGAAGCAGTTCGTTATATTTGGCCACCCGTTCTGTCCGTGCCGGAGCCCCTGTTTTGATCATGCCTGCATTGACAGCTACCGCAACATGGGCCAGAGTGACGTCTTCCGTCTCGCCTGAACGATGAGAAATGACTGATGTATATCCTGCTCGTTTAGCCATTTCAATGCAATCTAAGGTTTCAGTTAAAGTTCCGATTTGGTTGAGTTTAATGAGGATTGAGTTAGCGCATTTATCTTTAATTCCACGAGCCAGGCGCTCTGGGTTGGTCACAAATAAGTCGTCCCCGACGAGCTGAACGCGATCTCCCAAGCGCTCGGTCAATTTACGCCAGCCTTCCCAATCGTCTTCATGCAATCCATCTTCTATGGAAACAATTGGATATCGATCGAGCAGTCCCTCGTAGAAATCAATCATCTCGTCCGAGGTTTTTTTGACCCCTTCACCGGCTAAGTTATAGATGCCATTTTCATAAATTTCTGAGGCTGCCACATCAAGAGCCAAAGCCACTTCTTCTCCCGGTACATATCCTGCCCTTTGAATAGCCTCGACAATGCAGAGCAGCGCCTCTTCGTTGGAAGCAAGGTTAGGTGCAAAACCACCTTCATCCCCGACAGCCGTTGCTAGTTTTCTTTCTTTTAAAACGGCTTTCAGACTGTGGTACACTTCTGTCCCCATGCGCAAGGCCTCAGCAAAGCTCGACGCTCCAACGGGCATAACCATAAATTCTTGAATGTCGACATTGTTATCGGCATGACTACCACCATTCAAAATATTCATCATGGGTACTGGAAGCTCTTTGGCGTTTACCCCACCTAAATATTGGTAAAGAGGTAGTCCTAACGACTCCGCAGCCGCTTTGGCAGTTGCTAAAGATACCCCTAGGATCGCGTTTGCTCCCAGTTTACCCTTGTTTTCAGTTCCATCGAGTGCAATCAATGTCCGGTCTAAGCCAGGTTGGTCGAACGGGTTCAGTCCCTCTACTTCAGGGGCAATTAGCACGTTGACATTGTCAACTGCTTTCAGTACCCCTTTCCCCATATAGCGGCTAGCATCTCCATCCCTAAGTTCCACGGCTTCAAAAGCTCCAGTAGAAGCGCCTGACGGGACTGCCGCACGGCCTATGATCCCATCTGTGAGGACGACATCTACTTCAACCGTCGGGTTTCCTCGAGAATCCAAAATCTCGCGTGCATAAACATCTGTAATAAAACCCATTAAAATATCCTCCTTTATTTTAAAGAAAACCTGACTTATGCCCAGTCACAAGCGCTGGTGGAAGCCTTTGGTTGCACTGTTGTGCCGGAATGACTTAACTAACGATGAGTGATTTCCCGGTCATTTCCTCGGGTTTTGGAATATTAAGTAATTCCAAGATAGTGGGGGCAACGTCGCACAAGGCGCCACCTTCATGCAGCATCTGCCCTTTGAACTTAGGATCGATCAGAAGGAAGGGTACCAAATTTGTGGAATGGGCAGTCAGAGGAAGCTTCGTGTTGAGATCCAACTTAGCTTCGGCATTGCCATGATCTGCGGTCACGAGGAGGGTCCCTTCCACTTTTTGTAGCTCATCATAAATCTCGCCCAAACATTTGTCAACTGTTTCCACCGCTTTGACGGTTGCTTCGAACACACCGGTATGACCGACCATATCCGGGTTGGCAAAGTTAAGAATGATCACATCATGGGTATTTTTCTTTAATTGTTCTAGGAGCGTTTGGGTTAATTCCGGCGCACTCATTTCGGGTTGAAGGTTATAGGTCGCGACTTTAGGAGAAGGAATAAGGATTCGTTCCTCACCGGGATCTGGTTCTTCAATTCCACCGTTAAAAAAGAAGGTTACATGGGCATATTTTTCAGTTTCTGCAATTCGCAACTGTTTTAACCCGTTTTGTGAAAGAACTTCTCCCAACGTGTTTTTCAAGTTTTGTTGCGGGAAGGCGATCGGTGCGCAGATCGTGTCTTCATACGAAGTCATACACACAAAGTGGACTCGTGGGTGAATTGGGCAGGCAAACTCAGTAACCTCTTCATCTACAAAGGCATGGGCCATTTCCCGCGCTCGATCTGAACGGAAGTTAAAGAAAAGTACACTGTCCCCTTCTTGAATAGTGCCCACAGGTTTTCCGTCCCCATCAACAATCACGGTTGGCAGCACAAATTCATCCGTCACACGGACATCATAGGAACTCTCCAGTGCCGCTAAAGCGCTGGCCGCGTATTTCCCTTTGCCCATAGCCAAAGCCTGGTAGCCCTTTTCTAAGCGCTCCCAACGATGATCTCGATCCATCACGTAGTAGCGACCGCTCACAGAGGCAATTTTACCAATCCCAAGCTCCTTAATTTTTTGTTCCAGTTGCCCGATATAAAGCTTGGCACTCTGCGGCAAGACGTCGCGGCCATCGAGAATGACATGAATATACACTTCTTCTAATCCTTGTTCTTTGGCCATCTCCATAAGGGCAAACAAGTGCGCTATATGGGAATGAACTCCTCCGTCAGAAAGTAAACCCAAAAAATGAAAGGCCTTGTTGTGATTGCGGGCATTTTCCATCGCTTCGATTAAGACGGGATTCTTAAATAAGGTGCCATCCTTAATCGCTTTATAGATTCGAGTTAACTCCTGATAGACCACCCGCCCGGCACCCATGTTGAGATGGCCGACTTCAGAATTTCCCATTTGGCCATCCGGTAAGCCCACCGCTTCTCCTGAGGCCTTGAGGAAAGTGTGTGGGTACGCTTTTTCCAAACGCCGAAAGTTTGGTAAATTGGCTTGGGCGATGGCATTTCCTTCAATAGCGTCGCGATGGCCCCAGCCATCTAAAATCATGAGGAGCAGCGGCTTGATCCCCATCATTATATTCCTTCCGCGCGGGCAACGACGGCAGCTGCGTTGTGGACAAGTTTCGCAAAACCTAGGGGATCTAAGCTGGCTCCTCCAACGAGCGCGCCGTCAACATCTGGCTCATTCAAGAGCTCGACGATGTTTTCGGCCTTGACACTTCCGCCATAAAGGATGGGCACTTTCTCTGCGTCAAGCCCCATAAGACCGGTCAGGGTATTACGTATTGCTGCGCACATTTCTTGAGCGTCATTGCTCGAGGCAGTTTTCCCAGTCCCAATCGCCCAGATGGGTTCATAAGCAATCACTATTCGGCTTAATTCCTCTATTGATAGACTGGAAAGAGCCAGGGAGACCTGAGCTTGGACCCGCTCCGCTGCCTTTCCTTCTTCGCGGACGTTGAGATTTTCTCCCACGCAAAAGATAGGTGTCAGTCCCGCAGCCAAAGCTTTCTGCACCTTCTTGGCGATTTCTTGATCCGTTTCTCCATAAAATTCTCGCCGTTCAGAGTGGCCGAGAATGACATATGTACAGGCGACATCGAGCAGCATCTGGGCAGATATTTCTCCAGTATAGGCACCTTGGTCTGCCCAGGACATGTTTTGAGCACCTAAATGCACAACACTTTCTTCCAGTTCGTTTTTCAGGGGATAAAGCGCTGTAAAGGGAGCACACAGGATAATATCAAGTTCTGTAACATCCTTAACCTCTTCTAAGAACCTTACCGCATAATCCTCTGCTTCGCTGACGGTTTTAAACATTTTCCAGTTGCCGGCGATGACCGGCCGTCGTTTTGCCACTTTATTATTCCTCCACTTCTTATCGAGGCGCGAGGTTCGATGCCCGAGGCTCGAATGGAGACGTTCGTTATCGAACTCTTTAAACGTTTTCATTCTCACCTCGAATTCAGCTTCGTGCCTCTCGTGCCTCGTGCCTCGCACTTCGCTCAGCGCCTTACGCCTCGCTAAGCGCCGCCACACCAGGCAGCACTTTTCCTTCCAGGAACTCAAGCGAAGCGCCGCCTCCTGTTGAAATATGAGTCATGCGATCCGCAACTCTCATTTTCTCCACAGCTGCCACAGAATCCCCGCCGCCAACGATCGTGGTCCCTCCACAGGAAGCAACTGCTTGAGCAATCCGTTCGGTTCCTTTAGCGAAGGCGTCCATTTCGAAGACACCCATGGGACCATTCCAGATCACCGTCCGAGCTGTAGAAATCAGAGCCTCAAACTTCTCGGCACTCGCCGAACCTATATCTAAGACCATTTCATCCTCTTGAATTTCGGTCACACTCACCGTACGGTGAGGAGCATCCGCTGCGAAAGCTTTGGCCACCACCACATCGTTAGGTAATTCTAATTTTATGCCTTTCGCTTTGGCTTTCTCGATAAGTTGCTTTGCCAGTTCCACCTTTTCCTCTTCGAGAAGGGACTTCCCCACCTTAAACCCTTGCGCTCTCAGGAAGGTATTCGCCATCCCTCCGCCGATGATCAAAGCGTCAACCTTTTCCAGGAGGTTTTCAATCACGCCAATTTTATCGCTCACCTTGGCACCGCCGATAATAGCCACAAAGGGTCGTTCCGGCCTTTCCAAAGCGTTGCCCATAAATTCAACTTCTTTTTGCATAAGTAAGCCGGCCACGGCAGGAATATAGTGGGTAACCCCTTCTGTTGACGCATGAGCACGGTGAGCGGTTCCGAAGGCATCATTGACAAACAGTTCGGCAAGCGATGCCAGGTTGCGGGCAAACGCCGGGTCGTTTTTCTCTTCTTCGGCATGGAAGCGAAGATTTTCCAACAGTAGAACCTGCCCATCTTGCAGCTTACCAACGGCTTCGCTGACTGCCTCTCCGACACAGTCCCCAGCAAGTTGCACATCTTGCCCCAGCAGCTCACTCAAATGCTTGACAACAGGTGCTAAGGAATACTTCGGATTGACCTTCCCTTTAGGACGCCCAAGGTGGGAAGCAAGAACAACACGAGCTCCTTCTTTGATGAGATATTCAATCGTGGGAAGGGAGGCTCTTATGCGAGTATCATCTGTAATCTGTCCTTGCTCATCCAGCGGGACATTAAAATCCACCCGGACAAGCACTCGTTTTCCTCGTACCTCCACATCTTTAACGCTTTTTTTGTTCATACAAAAATCCCCTTTCACTTTGACCCAAGGGTTTGGAGTCCGATTATGGATATTATCATTCCACAGAGATAGCTTAGTATACCGAAAAAAGAAACTTCCTACTCTCCAAACTTAGATTAGGCCTATGAAATGTGCCTTGGTGCCTTGATCCAACCTAACAATTGCCGCATGGAGATACTCAGCAGATAATGTCAATACTCACTACTTCTTCATTAAGTTGAAATTTCCTGCCGGGCGAGACATCTTCCGGCTTATATTACAAAATACTAACCGATCCCTCATAAATAACCCCCGCAAGGGCATCTACCGTAATCCTTTGTCCCTCAGCAATGACAGCCATAACATCAGGAATACCGATAATAGCCGGAATACCGTATTCTAAAGCCGCAATGGCGGCATGAGACGTTAAACCGGCTTCCTGTATGACTAACGCCCCTGCCCGCGCAATCAGTGGAACATACCGAGCATCAGTAGAGTTAGCAACCAGAATATCACCCTTCTTAAACGTATCCTGCTCAGGCAGATCGACGATCCGGACAGTACCCATATACGATTTTCTACCAATGCCCTTGCCCTTAGCCAATATCCCTCCTACCACTTGGACTTTAATCAGGTTCGTCGTACCGACCTTACCAACAGGAACCCCTGCTGTGATCACGACAATATCCCCAATTTGAATGTAATGTTTATTGAGGGCAGCCGTTACGGCAACTGACAATAATTGATCCGTACCCGGGCTTTCCGGTACCACAAGGGGTTCAATCCCCCACTGTAAGGCGAGTCTTCGAGCAACCTCAGGAAAAGGAGTAGCGGCCACGATCAGAGCCTTAGGACGATATTTCGAGATCATCCGCGCCGTTAAGCCGGATTGTGTGGGAGTTAAAATAGCCGTCGCCTGAAGATCACCGGCGATGCTATAGCAAGCGTAACTGATGGACTCAGCCACATTAAGAAGGGGATGGCGTGTCGTCTTCGTTTCCAAGAGCGTTGTTTCCGTACGCTTGGCGATTTTATCCATCATACTTATTGCCTCAATAGGAAATTGTCCGGCAGCTGTTTCGCCTGACAGCATAATGGCATCCGCTCCGTCCAATATGGCGTTAGCCACATCACTGGCTTCAGCCCGGGTAGGCCGAGGTTGTCGAATCATGGAATCAAGCATTTGGGTGGCTACAATAACCGGCTTTCCTAGTAAATTGCATTTTCGAATCATTTCTTTCTGATAAACAGGAACTTCCTCAACCGGAACCTCAACGCCTAAGTCTCCGCGCGCAACCATCACTCCATCGACAACTTCTAAAATAGAATCCAGATTATTAATTCCCTCTTGGCTTTCTATTTTAGCAATAATTTGTACTGTTGCTCCCATTTCCTCAACAATCTTCCGTACCGCCAAGATATCAGAAGCTTTACGAGTAAAAGAAGCGGCAATAAAATCTATGCCCTGGCTAACACCGAAACGAATGTCTTCGATATCCTTTTCAGTCACTCCAGGCAATTGAATCGAAACTCCCGGGACGTTAACTCCCTTTTGTGATTTTAAGATACCACCATTACGCACCCTCGTCTTGATCTCTTCTTGCCGTACCGAAACAACTTCCAAATCCAGCTGTCCGTCGTCAATCAAAATATGTGTCCCTGGCACAACGTCTTGCCACAATTCCTGATAGGTTATTCCTACTCTTTTTGAAGAACCAAGAGCAGATTTCGTATCTAGAATAAACTCCGTATCATTGGTAAGCGTGATTCCTAACTCCGGTACCATACCGGTTCGGATTTCCGGCCCTTTGGTATCAAGTAAGATCCCCAAATATTTCCCCGCCTTTGCTGCTTCCTCTTTTAAGGCCAACATTCGCGCTCCATGTTCTTCATGGGTTCCGTGGGAAAAATTCAAGCGAGCAACGTTCATCCCTGCCGTCAATAGTTGTTGGATTTTTTCTCTGGATTCGCTAGCTGGACCAATTGTACAAATAATTTTTGTCCTTCGCATTTCAGTTACCTTCCTTATTCCGTCTATAACCACTGAATAGGGTTCTCCCCTAAATTCAGAGATTAGCGTTCTTAGAAATCTGGGTAATTTAATTTTTCCTTACAACCATGCTTAAAAATTCATATTCCACAAATGACGCAAACTTGTCGATACAGCATCTATCCCCTTGGCTACAGCCAGCCTTACGTCCTCTTCAGTTTTTAATAGACCGCCTCCAAGGACCGGGATTCCCAAAGCATCTTTCATTTCCTGAATTACAAATTGAGGTATGGTCGCTGGTAAGATTTCAACGGCATCGGGTTTTACTGCAGATGCCATCTTAATGCCTGTTTTAACTGACTCTGAATCCAAGACAAACAAGCGCTGAACAACCACCATCCCTTCTCCTCTGGCAAATTTGACCAGGTTCGGTTTGGTCGTAACCAGACCGCGTAGGCCCATTCTCGCCAAGAGATGTATCCCCGCTTTATCCTTACCCGCCCCTTCCAGCATATCGAGGTGCACTAATAAAACTTTATTATCAGCGTGAATCTTTTTTATTATCGAAGGTAGTACATTAATGTCGGCACCTAAAAGAAAGATAGTGCTGATATTGGGATGGTGGATTGCTTCATTCAAATCCTCTACTCTACGAATCGTTGCCCCAATTTTCTTCTCTAACATAACGGTCTTCAAAAAATCCAATTTGCCATCCCCCTCGTGTCGGTATAAAACGCCTAAATATGCTCTGATCCGCATCCTTATTATGCTATAAACCATTCAGAACTATAACCCAATACTCATTCCGACATTCTCTGCTTAGTTTTCGGATTTAAAGAAAAATACAACCTCTAATCAAGCATTTCCATCTTAGAACTGCCTATCAGAGGTTATTTTTAACTCCTAACCCTTTTCAAACTAATCATTATATTAGGTTATTAGACCATATGCTTTGGCTAAAATGCGCACAGGGTGCTCTGTCGGAAGGCCCGTACCGTGCTGAATTTGTATTTTACAAACGCCGCATTCCGTTGTCATTCCTTGGAAATCACCATGTTCTGCCCCGACCTTAATCGCTTCAAAGAGTGTACTCCCAATTTTCATCGCTTTGTCGTATTTTTCAGCTTTAAAGCCATAACTACCGGATAAACCACAACAACCAGCATCGAGATTACGAATTTTCACGCCAGGAATTAATCTCAAGATGCGCAGCGCGGGTGTACCAATACCTTGGGCTTTTAAGTGACAGGGTGGGTGGTAACCGTATGAGACCTTAACTTCCTGAAAATCAAGGGGCAATTCCCCTTTTTCATAGAGTTGCCACAGGAATTCAAATAAATCATACGATTGGGCTCCGATGAGCTGAGCCGACGTCGTTTGCAGCTTAGGATAATCTTCTTTCAGCGTCAAACCGCAGCTCGTACAGGAGGTAATAATCGGCAACCCTGCTTCCAGATAAGGGCGCATTAACTCCAAGTTATAAAGACCGTTCGTATGGGCCTTCTCGAACTGGCCGTTTGCCTCTAGGGGTAAGCCACAACAGTGAAAATCAGGTACTATGGTTTCATACCCAAGATGCTTCAAGACCTTGATCATGATCCGCCCAGTATCCGCTTCGTTGTAGCGAGTATAACAACCTGGAAAATAAACAACTTGTTTGCTGGCACTGGCTCCAATTTTTCTGCCTTTATCCACCTGCACCTGCAGAGGTTTTCCATAGGCGGGTAAGGGGCCGCTCTTGCTGATCGCTAGTGCTTTATCGAGAGCCAAGCGCATAAGTTTGATTTTTAAGACTTGGTTCATCATAGACGGCCAGAGGACCCCAAGCTTGCCAAGATATTCTGCCCGACCCAAAACATAACCTCTTAGCCGTAATCTTAAGCCTAGCCTGTTCTGGTGGGGGGCTTTACTGGCAGCTCTCCGAGCTTCGAGAATCATCTCTGTTATTTTGACACCGGATGGACAGGTTAGTTCACAGGTCTTGCAATTGGAACAATCATCCAAAGTTGTTTCAGCTAGATTGATCTGACCTCTACGGAAACGTTCCATATCCGGTCCTAATCCTTTCGGACCCATAAAATGCGGGTTAACTTTGGCCACCGGACACTGTGCCGTACACACATTACATTTTTGACAAGCATCCAAGCGAGCTGCCAATTCACTTCTTGAATCCACAGTCAAGGATCTCCCTTCCCTTTAAAAATGCTCCGTCCATTAAATTAATTCAGCTGCAGCGTAACCAGATGTGACCGCTACTCCTCCGCCACACCTTTGAGTCCAAGGATCCCAATGGGCAAGCATTCTTCCCACGACATGGACATTATCCCAAACCACTTGTCCATTAGCAGGATCAAGGGGACGCAGGAATTGATCCGTTTCGACGCCAATCTGGGCAAACGGCTGAGGAGCCAAGAACTGGGGCTCACTCCACTCTTCTGGTACAAAGAGGGGAAGATCAAAAACGCCTTCACGGATCGATTTTCTGGCCATACCTACTTTGATTCCTCCACCTAAAAGCCCACCTGTCGCTAAAATAAATTTCTTACCTTTCAGACATAACGACTTACCCATACTGTGCACTATAAGTCCTTGACATGACTTAACCTTGCTTGCGGTCACGAGCTCTGCGTTTAAAGACACTGCGCGTGCCCCGATCATCAATTCACCGCCTAAATCGGTAAACCTATGCTTTAGATATTCTGCCAAATAACGACCATGCGGGCTGGGTACGAAAGAACTCATCTCCAAAACCGGCAAAGAAAATTCAGTCCGATAAGATATTGTGCGTGAAGCATCAAAGTACTCCCTGACCAGACTGGGCAAAACTATGAAAACCTTCTCTTGCGGCCTGCCCGCTTCAGAATACTGTCTTTTGATCTCTGCGATTTCATGGGCGAGAGTGCTTTGACCCTCTTCCGTTCTCCAAATATTGGCATAATCAATGCTCGACACACTCTTACCCAGCCGGGTCCACTCCGCAAGGGCCTTTACTTGTATCCTCTTAACGGTCACCTGCCAACCTGGGAATTCTCGAGCCATGTTGGCTACAACAATCTCCGGAAAGAAATCTTTCAAGCCTTCGGGCGCTAAAAGTACGAACTCTCCTCGTTCTTGTCGATCCGGAAGAGCCATGCTGCTTGGCATTAGATCCCCTTGACGTACAGTACCTAAAACCGCGAAAGCAAACTGAGGCGTGTCCGTCAGTACATAGTCCGGACAGATCTCTTGCACAAAGTGTTGGCCCTGAACTATCGCCTGTGAATCAAAGAGGGTATAGGGATGCTTCGGCAAATGACGCAAACGCTCAACCTCTCCATAATCAAAAATCCCCGAGAAATAAAAGAGCGTTCCTACCCCTTCGGTGACTAAAAGCACCTTTTTGCCCCGTTGGACGGCTCGAATTCCTGCTATCCAACCAGCTAAACCGCCTCCCACCACTATGGCATCCCACATCTCATTTATCCCTCACTTTCTTCGGCTTTAAAATTGAGAACGTTCAAAAACAAAGCTCGTGCTAATTCACTCTCACGAAGCTGCTCGCCCCAAAGAACTGGGGTTATCCCACGCCAACGCTCGCCCAAGAGGATTTGATATTCTTGCACCGTTCTCTCCCAACCGCCGAAGGCTTCCTGAAGCATAGGGGTCGCTCGATAGGTACAATAAGCGCCTTGACAGGTCCCCATTCCCAGCCGGGTCTGACGACGAAGATCATCAAGCGAGTGGACCGCAGGATCTTGCAGGGCATGCAGGACTTCTGCTTGAGTGACCATTTCACATTCACAGACAAATTGTCCCAGCAGTGGTTGACGAGCTATCGCCTCAACGACGGATACGGCTTGTTCATTGAGACGTTCCAGCATCTTGTCCGCTGCCGCTGCTCCTAATAATTGGCGTGCCTTATCCCAAACTTCCGGGGCTAATTCATTTTGTAAGGGTTCTTCAGCGGTACGACATACCGTAATCACCTCTAATTTCGCGGCAACCCAATCGGTAACTTTCTCTGCCATCAAGCGATAGGTTGTTAACTTACCACCTACAATGCTGACGAGCCCACGAACCCCATCTTTCTTTTCATGATCTATGAGAGCAAAATTCCGACTTACCCCTCGTCCTTCGTGGTCCAAGGCGTCAGCACTTTCATATAACGGGCGTATGCCGGCGAAAGCTCGAACAATTCGCTGTTGTTCAATCTCTGTCACCAAGTTTTGTCCCAAATCAAGCAAATACGTTACATCTTGTTCATCAACCTGATGATCATCTGCCAAATCGACCGTATGGGATGTCGTCCCAAAGATTGTCACGGTTTCATGCGGTACAAAGATATCACCATCGCCCGGTGTCCGCAAACGATTAATCACGCGATTAAACATCCGTTGATTAAACACCAGCAGAGAACCCTTGTCTTTTTGAATGTGCACATCAAAGCCGGACATCGACGCAATCTCAGAGGACCAAGGCCCCGCGGCATTGACCACGATTTTACTGCGTACTTGCAGCGTTTCACCCGTGATGAGATCTTCGGCATAGACTCCGATCACTTGCTGATTTTCTAACCAAAGCGACTGCACTTTACAGTACGTTTGATAATTTCCTCCATGTTTCTGAGCGGATTTCACATTCGCCCAGAGCAATTTAAAACCATCTACTGTCGCATCGGGCACTTCAAAAACTCGTGCTGCCTTTCGGGTCAGCAGGGGTTCGAGTCGAAAAGCCTCTTCCAGCGCAACCTCCTTAACGGGTATTCCCACTTGAGCGCACCCCTTGATCCACAATTGTAAATAGTTCGGATCGTCCTCTTCTAAATATACAAACCAGCCCGTAGTATCTTCAAGGCAATGGGCTGCAATTTTTTTTAAAATCTTATTTTCCTCAATACATTCTTGCGCTGCTTTAGCGTCTTTAACCGCGTAACGTCCGCCGCTATGCAAAAGGCCGTGAAAGCGGGAGCTTGTCCCATGTGCCAAATCTCCTTGTTCTAACAAGAGCGCTGGTATTCCACGCAAACTGAGGTCTCTCAATATGCCGACCCCTGTCGCTCCCCCTCCAATTACCACAACCTGGGTTTCAATCTGACGCATCTGCCTTACCTCCTTGCCCGTAAAACTGAGAACCACCAAAGAAAACCGTTGTTTCGCAATGGCCTCTTTGGTGGCTTCACTTATTCTCCGAGCCGCCTCATATCATGTTTTCCGTTCTTAGTAAAATAGTAATCAATCGATACGGCTTAGTCTTCTTCCCAGTCTTTGCTCCGCTCAACAGCTTTCAACCAGCCCTTATAGAGTTTTACTCTCTTCTCTTCAGCCATCTCAGGCTCAAAACGTCGGTCGAGCAACCAGCGACTTGCCAATTCTTCTTTACTTGCCCAGAAACCGACTGCCAAACCTGCTAAATAGGCCGCACCCAACGCTGTTGTCTCAATGATCTCGGGCCGATCAACCCGAGTTCCTAAAATATCCGCCTGGAACTGCATCAGCAAATTATTGGCAACCGCGCCTCCGTCTACTTTTAGCGACTTTAAGGTGATTCCCGAATCGGCCTCCATCGAACCTAAAACGTCTTTCGTTTGATAGGCTAGTGAATCCAACGCCGCACGAATAATATGAGATTTCGTCGTTCCCCGTGTCAGACCGAAAATCCCGCCCCGTGCTCGCATATCCCAATAAGGTGCACCCAGCCCAACAAACGCCGGCACAAAATATACTCCATCGGTATCTTTAACCTTTTTCGCAAAATACTCGGAATCTGGGGCAACATCAATCATTTTTAAACCGTCACGCAACCACTGAATTGCTGCACCGGCAATAAAGATACTGCCTTCTAACGCGTATTCTACCTTACCATCGATGCCCCACGCAATGGTGGTCAACAAACCGTGTTTCGAGGTGTGGATTTTACTGCCGGTATTCATGAGCATAAAGCAACCTGTGCCATAGGTATTTTTGGCATCCCCTGGCGCATAACACGCTTGACCAAACAAAGCCGCTTGCTGATCACCCGCAACTCCGGCAATCGGAATCTCAAAACCCAAGAATATCCCTGCATCTGTGTTACCATACACTTCGCTGGAATTGTGCACCTCAGGCAACATTCCTGACGGTACGTCAAGCATCTTCAGCAGTTCTTCATCCCAACCTAATTCACGGATATTGAACATCATGGTCCGAGAGGCGTTTGAATAGTCCGTGACATGAACTTTTCCCCCAGTAAGCTTCCAGATCAGCCAGCTATCCGTTGTTCCGAACAATAAATCTCCGTTCTCTGCTTTGGCACGAGCCCCTTCAACATTGTCTAAAATCCATTTCACTTTCGTTCCGGAAAAATAGGCATCCACCACGAGTCCTGTCTTTTCCCGAACCATATCTTCATAGCCCCGAGCCTTTAAGTCATCGCAAATAGCCGTTGTCCTCCGGCACTGCCACACAATCGCATTATACACCGGTTTGCCGGTATTTTTATCCCAAACGACGGTGGTCTCGCGCTGATTGGTAATGCCTATAGAAGCGATTTCATCAACTGCAATGCCCGTTTTGGCAATAAGCTCTGCGATCACACCATACTGTGTACTCCAAATTTCCTCGGCATTATGCTCAACCCAACCCGCTTGAGGGTAAATCTGAGTAAACTCTTTTTGAGTCACTCCTACAATTTTACTTGCTTGATCGAATAGGATGGCTCGACAACTAGTGGTACCTTGATCGAGGGCCATAACGTATTTTTTCATTGTAAATCACTCCATCGTTTAATTTTATGCGTTTTCAACAATTTCTAGCCCATGTACACCATTTTGTATACAACAGCGCCGAGTACCCCGCCGATAATCGGACCTACGACAGGCACCCAGGCGTAACCCCAATCTGATGATCCTTTTCCCGCTATTGGCAACAAAAAGTGAGCAATTCTGGGTCCCAAGTCACGAGCCGGATTGATTGCATAACCTGTAGGTCCGCCGAAGGAGACACCGAGCGCCCACACCAGGAAGCCCCACAAAAGTGGATTAAGGCCGGTAGCCGTTGCCGATTTTGTAATTCCTATGGAAAGTCCTACAAAGACTAGTATAAAGGTACCTATGATTTCAGTCAGCACATTGGCTGGATAATTTCGAATCGCCGGGCCGGTACTAAAAACTGCCAATTTTAATTCTGGATCCGGCGTTGCTGCCCAATGTGGCAAGTAAGCCAGGTAAACGATCACAGCACCGATGAATGCTCCTAAGAACTGAGCCGCAATATAGAGTGGCACTTCTGCCCATGGAAACTGCCCAGTAGCTGCTAACCCAATCGTTACTGCCGGATTTAGGTGCGCTCCACTTATTGGCCCGGTAGCATATATTGCCAGGGCAACTCCAAAGGCCCAACCTGCCGTTATCATAAACGTGCCGCCATTATTTCCCTTCGTCTTACCTAAGAGGACGTTAGCGACTACCCCTGAGCCGAATAAAAGTATAATCATTGTGCCTATCATTTCTGCTAAAAACTTTGCTGCCATTTAACGTTTCCCCCTCAAATTACGTTAATATAAGATCACTCTACGCCTATTAAACTCCGCTAAATTATTGCATCTTTGCCAACCCGAATTAGCAATTTCCAAGCACTCAGGTTTAAGAGTTACTCCACAACCTCCTTTAGTTTGTGTAGTTAGACTTACCAGCATCCTCAGCCTCACCCCCTCTTCATAAACTTAACCCACGTAGAATCCTAAACTATCGGTTGATCCAGGGGGAAATAGTTCCTTCCTAGATCAGTGCTAAACCCAGATATTCTTGTATTTTACTTTTTTTCTCAATAAACGAGAAAATAAGAAGCCAAAGTCGCTAAAATTCAAAAATAGAATTTTTAGCATACTTCGGCTTCTCTAATACTCTAGCCTAATTTTATTATTTTTTCATGTTTGGAGAAAACCTATCTTTCCAGAAAGGTGTCCTTCTCATCTCACTTTATTCTATGTGAGCTGAAGGTCGGGAAAAGAAAAGGCTTAGTTGTAGTATATTGCTTTTATTCTGATATTTCAATACCTTTTTAGGTTATTTTTAAATTTTTCTCCTTCCATTCGACAATATACCTTTTATTCCTTAACTCCTCGCCTTTCGTTCGCCATGACTCCCCGCTAAATTTACGCTATCCCCATAATCACCTGGGCGATATTGACCACATGCTCATCAATTGTATACAAAAGATTAATTAAGTCGACCACTGCATAACGAAATTTTTCTTCCGTAGGGGAATCATTTCCTTCCAGATTACAGTGCTGGGTCTTAGCTAACGCACCAAACTGCAAACTACGCTGAAGACGCATGATTTCTGGATGCTCACGGATCACTCGAGCAGCCAAGTTGACATCCCACTTTTGGTGCGCCTGAATTACTCTGGCAAAATTTTCTGTGATTGAGACATAAAGCTCCTGCAACTGTTCCCAGTCTTCGAGTGGAAGTGTTAATTTTTCCTGATGGAGCTTTTGAATCAACTTAATCATGGAGATAAAGACATCCCCAATGTAGTCCATTTCTTTTAATATGAACTGAGCGTTCAGGCATTCCTCCGCTTGCTCCTCCGTTAATCCTTTGCGAGACAAGGCCGAAAGGAACCGGGTGATATGCCTGTAGTACCAATCAACCTTATCTTCAGTAGCCGCTAATTTATCCGCCCGCACATTGTCTACTGACAAGACAGCGGCTGGGAGCTCTTTGACCATTTTTTCTAAGATGAGCTCCCCTAGAGCCAGAATTTCAAGCTCCACTTGGTTGAGGGCCACGGTTGGTACTTCCAACGAGGCTTCATCGATTACTTTAAACTTGAGGTGAAAATCAGGCTTTGGGTTATCTGGTATCCCCCATTTCAAAGCCTTGGCAATCCATGTGTTGAAAGGCAGAAAGATAAGAACCATAAAAACTGCAATCAGCAAATGGGCATTAGCCACTTGTCGCTGCAGGTCACTCGTTGTCCAAGTAATTAGTTGAGCAAATTCAGAAAGAAAGGGGAAAATTACGATTGCAGCTATCACTTTATACCCCGTGTTCGCCAGCGCTGCCCGCAAAGCATCCCTTTGCCGAGCCGTAAAGCTCGAGAGCAAGGTTGTCGTTGTCCCCCCGATGTGCGCGCCAAGTACTAAAGGAACCATAACATTCAAATGCAAAAGTTGCTGGTTGGCTAAAGACATCATAATCGCAAACAACGCCGTGCTGCTCTGCAACACCGTGGCTAATAGAACCCCGACCAGGAGGGCCAAGAGCGGCAGGGAACCTAAGTGGGTAAGAAATGTATAAACCTCCGGAATATTTTTAAGGGGCGCCGAAGCCTCCGACATATTTGCCATACCAACAAAAATAATCCCAAACCCAATCAGGGCTTGACCCAGATACTTCCATTGTCTGCGACCAAAAACATGAAAAATGAATCCTATGAAAATTGCTCCTAAGGCGATGTCGAGCATCTTAAAAGCAATCAGCTGAATCACAATAGAGGTTCCTACGGCTGATCCCAAAACAATTCCCAGAGCTTGGGCGAGACTCATCATTCCAGCATTTACAAACTCAACCACTAAAACAGTGGTTGCCGCAGAGCTTTGCAGAGCTACCGTGACGATCATTCCTAATAATACTGCTAAAAACGTATTTTCTGTTAATGAATTCAAGATTTGTTTCAGACGATTGGCAGCAAACTTTTGTAGCCCATCTGATGTCGTGTGAACACCATACATAAATAACCCTAAACCACCCAGAAACGTCAAAACAGGCCCCAGCATACCGATAGTTCCCAACTCCTCTCCAGGCTTACGGCGATCCGACCTGCCCATTTCCTGTTGTCTGCTGAAGGACAGTTCCGCCTTGCACTTCAACAGAGGGTGCTGCCGCTAAGCGCTTGCTCCCCGTTTGGATATATAAAAGCGTCTCTGCTACATTAACGATATGATCCCCCATGCGTTCAAGTGTCCTTGCCACAACCAGTCCTAACCCCAATTGGCCGTCATTGCTTTTCGTCAGGCTGCATTCTGCCAAGGCCACTTTAAAACTAGCATAGGCATGATCTAATAGATCATCCTGATCCGCTAAATTCATCGTAATCTCTTGCTCTTCCTTCAAAATGGCCAGAGTGTAATCCGTCATTCCCAGTAATTGTTGGGCCATCCGTTGAATATCCTCTGGCCAATTTCCGTTCGGTTTAAGCTCACTCAGCTCAGCAATATCACATGCATAATCTGCGACCCGTTCAAGTTCCTGTGCCATTCGTTGGAACCCCAAAATCCAACGCAAATCCTGGCTTCGAAGTTGCTGTAAACTCATAATATCGAAGCTTCGATTTACGATACTATCCCGGAGCTGATCGATAACATCATCCTGCAGCTGGCAATCCTGAACCGCTTTACCCTGTTCAAGCGCTATAATTGCTGCACTTATTTGACTTCTTACGGCTTCCGCCAACTCCACCGTCAGCACACGCAAATTCAACAAGACCCGATCATACCCTGATGTACGAAACATTCTCATACATCACACCTCTTTCCTTTAGTTTCAATGAATAAAGCCAAATTAGCTGCGTGTAAACTTTAGAGAGGGTTTCATTATTCAAAATTTGTGGTTCGTGGTTCGAATCTCGTGGTCGAATCTCGAACAACTATTCGCCATCGAATAAAGTTAAATTATTATATAGTGCGCCCTATAGTTTCGTAACGTCTCTTGGAATATTAATTAAATATTCTAACAATTAAAATAGTTACCCGATTCTTTTTCTCTATTCTCACCCTTCAAGTCGAACGATCCGTTGGTCTATGGAAATAACCATAATCAAACTTCGTATTCTCACATATAAAACATGATTAACCGCTGATCGAGGATCGAGTATGACCTATACAAGCTTCTTGCAATAAATAAGGTATCCCTATTATATGAAATCCATAATGGGTATTTTTGCACAACCCGCAGAAAAGGTATATTAACGTGTTAGGCATCCGGGGCTAACTCTTGCGAAACCCGCAACTTAGCCAATTCATGGATGATCTCATTTATGTTAACAATGAGGCATAATATTTGACACTTTCGTTGGAAATACCCAAGTCAGGCAATATCTTTTGGGCCAATTTGTACAGTGATTGTATTTGTTTGCCACGCTGGATCTTACGCTTGATTTCACCGGCGCTAAAATCTCGTGGTTCGTGCTTAAGCTGTGTAATTTCATACAGCTTAAGCACGAATCTTCTAGCAGTTGCTTCAAAGCTTTGATATTAGGCTGCTTTAAGTAATTTTGCATAATCGTAATTAAGCGATTTTCTTCAAAGGGTAGCGCCTTACCAACAAGTTCTCGCATCGAACTATAGCCTGGAGCAACTATGTGTTGTTCGGATAAATAATGCATGATTTCGCGGAAAATATAGATTGGTTTACTACAAACCGCTGCTGCCTTACGTGCTTTTACCTCCAATTGCTGCCGTATTTCGGCATCACAACCGCGATAGTTTGTCAGTTCAAGGATCAGGCGATGCTGTTTTAGCCGAGTTAGCTTTGTAACCGGACTCAAGTCAGTAATGGTGCTATTATCGAAATGTTGTTTTAGCACGTACTGAAGATCTTCCGCAACCTCTTGGAAGTCAAACGTAAAAAATTGATGTTTGGCTTTAAAATAGCCGAGTTGCAAAACAAAATAAGCTCGGGAGTTGACGGAGCGTAATATCGGTAACAACTCTTTCTCCGGTTGAGAAAGAGAAAAATAAGTACAACGCTCTTCAGGTGAAAAACACGGTCTTCCGTAAATGGCTTCTAATTCATCATCACCGAGAATTCCCAAGCGTTTTTGTTCAGCGTCGATCTGCCGAACTGTCATGATTTCCTCCTTCTTGCGACAGAAGTGGTCAGCTACCCAACACAAAATGAAGCCTCCCCGCAGTAGAGACTGGGGGAAAATAGACCCTAAGAGATTAAATTTTCAAGTATTTATATAAGGTTTCCCGGCTAATCCCAAAATCACGAGCGATCTGAGATTTTTTTTCACCGGAAGCAGCCCTTTGCTTAAGGTGCATAATCTGATCATCCGTTAACCCTTTTTTCCTGCCAGTATAGGCACCTCGCTGTTTAGCTAGCGCGATACCTTCCAATTGCCGTTCGCGGATCAAGGAGCGTTCAAATTCGGCCAAAGCTCCCATAACCGATAACAGCAAGTTAGCCAACGGCGAGTCATCACCAGAAAAAGTAAGATTTTCCTTCATGAACTGAATTTTAACGCCTTTTTCTGTAAGGCTACGAACAATTTGACGTAAGTCATCCAAATTACGGGCAAGCCTATCCATACTATGGACAACGACAGTATCACCATCACGAACAAATTGCTTTAAGTTTTCCAGTTCTGGGCGGCGGGTATCTTTACCAGAGGCTTTATCAATGAACACTCGATCTATGGTTAACCCATCTAATTGACGGCTAGTGTTTTGATCGAAGGTACTCACGCGAATATAGCCGAATATGTGACCGTTCATTTGCTTCCCTTCTTCGCATAAAAGTGTCAATTTAAAGTCAATAATATTGTCGGCAAAATGTCAATTAATAATAAAAACCATCCTATTCTGACACAATTTTGAGAGGAACTTGACGTCAATTTAGGGTATACTTCAATATGACATAGTACGATTGCATCAAGAAAGAAGCACGTTAAGACAACATGCATTTTGCTTAACGTGCTTTATATTCCGTTTCGTGAGGCGACCCCTAAGACCCCAACTATAATACTTTTTTCTGCCCTATCAACTGTCCAAGCTGCTGCACAATGTCTTTACAGACAACAGCTTCTCCGCCGAATAGGGTCGCTCTGGTCAGTTTTTTAGGTGTTGTAGACGTAGTCGCGGTAGTAGTTATCGTTGTCTGCGATGTTCCCGTCGTGGTGAAGCCGAGTATCGACCCATCTGCCTTTCACTTCTACTTCGAGGCATAGGTCTCGAAGTAGGAGCTCCTGTCTGCCACTTAGAGTTCCAGTATAGGTACCAGACTGGTTGTTGGTTCCCACATCAGCTTGTTGGTCAATTATACCGCCGGCACTAAGCGTAGGGGGGAGCTGGTCACCGTGCCGGTGTAGTTGCCTGTTCCCGTGGCCACGACCTCGATATACTGGCCAACATCGGCTTGAACTGGTGTGTAGGTACTGGACGTGGCACCGGAAATTGGCGTATAGTTGGTGTCATCCGAGGATTCCTGCCACTGGTAGCTGGCCGTGGCGTTTGACGGTGTCACGCTTGCCATCAGTGTGCCGCCATCCTGCACTGTGATCATCACTCCCGTTAGTTGAGTCGTGACCGGGCTGGTTACCGCAAAGTTGGCCACAAGGCTTCTGTCAGTGGTGCCCATGGGGAAGGTAAATGCTGCGCTCGTGCTGACTTGGGTGCCACTTTCGGTCCAGTTGACAAAATTGTAGCTGTTGTTGACAGAAGCTGTCACCGTTACCGATGCACCCTCCGCGTACGTGCCGCCGCCGGAGACCGTCCCTGCTGCTGTGGGATTGGCCGCCACGCTGACGGTGTGGGTAACGGGTGGAACGGGTGTATTCGCCGCAAAGTTGGCCACAAGGCTTCTGTCAGTGGTGCCCATGGGGAAGGTAAATGCTGCGCTCGTGCTGACTTGGGTGCCACTTTCGGTCCAGTTGACAAAATTGTAGCTGTTGTTGACGGAAGCTGTCACCGTTACCGATGCACCCTCCGCGTACGTGCCGCCGCCGGAGACCGTTCCTGCTACTGTGGGATTGGCCGCCACGCTGACGGTGTGGGTAACCGAACCTCCGCGAGATGCAGATGGCGCACTTTTTTCTACACGAACAGTATATGTCTTTTGCACACTTTCATCTTCTGATGTAATTGTAATAGATATTGAATTTGTTCCATAGTTTAAATTGATTGCACCTGAAGTGCCTCCATTTTGAACATCAAGGCTATTAACCTTGATTTTTGCATCCGGTACATATGCTGTAGGCGTCACTGTGACATAATTCGTTGAACATTCAGCATTTGAATCATACAAAGTTGTATCAGGTTCAAACGCTTGACATAATGCTGCATAATTTAAGGTCAGATTTGCAAGGTCTGCATTTTGGGGATCATAAATAAAATAGGTCGATGCAACAGGTGCAAGCCCTTGGCCCCCTATTGTAACAACATATTTACCATATACCTTGCTGGTCATTGCGTAAGTGAACTGGAAGCCCAGATCCGTTGACAGGGCCGCGCTGTTAAGGTAATTGATCTTCCCGTCCGGGCCGGTCACCATGACAGAAGCCTGCTGGTCGGTCACGAAGTTCAGTTTGCCGCTGATTGACACGATGCAATTGCGGTCAATTTGGGCATTGACGGCAGCCATCACAGCGGAGTTGTCCTTTTTCACGATAACGCTGTAGATTTTCCTGGTCACACCATCCTGCGCCGTCACTGTGATGGTGATCGGATTGAGGCCCTCGCTCAGCTTGATCTCCTGTGACGGCTCTCCCCTTTGGACTTCCGTGCCGTTCACATTGATCTTGGCGGCTGGGTCGTCCGCGACCGCCGTCACATTGAGCGCGTCGAGCCCTTCGCCCACCTCGGCCGTATAATTCTCAACGCCGGACTGGAAAGGCTGAGACAGGTTCAGGTTGCTGAGATAAAGGTTCTTAAGCGCCGCATCCATACCGTAGTCGAAGTAGCAGGTCTCTAAGGGGAGCTGCGCCCCCACCGCACCGATAATGACGCTGTATTTTCCTGTTAGGGGATTGGTCAGCTTGTATTCCAACTCGAATTTGCCCTCGGCGGTCGTTGTGAGATTATTAACGTACTCGACGTTATTTTGTGGATCGAGTATTTTGATAGATACACTCTGGTCACTGCCGGAACTTAAAGTCCCGCTGACCGTGACCAGCTTGTTGCTGTCGATGGATGCCGAAGCCTCAACGGAGGTAATGATCCCCGCGTTCTTGGTAACCATAATGCTGTAAGTCTTTTGCGTGCCGTCCGGCGCGGTTACCACGATGCTGACTGTGTTTTCGCCCGTGTTGAGGGTGATGGCGTCCGAGGCCTTGCTGCTCTGGACGGCGCTGCCGTTGACTTTGATTGTGGCCGCGCTGTCATAGGCCGTCGGCGTGACGGTGCAGGATTCCACCCTGTCGTCAACGGTCGAGGTGTAGCTTGTCTGATCGGGCGAAAATGCGCTATCAATATTTGGCAGGCTGGTGGAAAGGCTTGACAGGCCGGCATTGTTGCCGTAATAAAACGAGGTCTCCACAAGTTTTTCCAGCCCTGCCGCGCCCAGCGTGACAGTATATGTCCCCGGTTTGCCGCTGCGGAACGTATAGGAGAAGGTAAAGTTTCCGCCGCTTCCGCTGACCGCCGTGTTTAAATACTCAGGCTGACCACCTGGATCCGTGACGGCGATAGTGACCTGAGTCCCTGCACCGGACGATATACTGCCGGTCACGGTCACAAGCTGATTCACATCGATAGACGCTTGAACGTTCGTTATATCTACGCCCCCGGTGGCTCCCCAGGCCGTTCCGACCGGAAAAAGCATACCGTAAAGCAAAAGCAGCGAGGTAAATGCTGCTATCAGTTTTTTCAAGTTTTAACACCTCCTGTTCATCCTCACGGAGCTCACATACGTTTAGATTTCGGAGTGGGGGGGCCCCAACCGGCCCCCCCCCCCCGGGCGTCCATAACGCATTTTTCAAAATTTATATAAAAGCCCCACATTAT
>JARLHW010000035.1 GCA_031292075.1 Desulfosporosinus sp. | reverse complement strand
GTATGAATTGAATAATCGTGATGTCACTCAGTTTACTAAAAAACAATGGAGCAATTGGAGACGGCATGGATCCTAAAACGCGACGTGTTGCCGGCAATGTCTCTCATTGACCGTATATTGCTCGCAGAAGCAATGCCATTAGCATTTAATTACAAGTACGACGAACTCGCTATAGCAAATGCTCTTCTTACGCTGCCGGCCGGTCATGCACTTTTCAAAAACGAAAAATACCGCCATACACTGTCTGAAATAAAGCCGGCGCTGGCGCTTGCCGATCGTATTTACCCAGTGAAAGACGCACTGCAAATATGTTGTAAGAATGGGCTGGTGTTTGGGATCCCCATACTTGTCCAAGCGCCATATAATCTGGGACAAAAAGACGCCCGTGCCCATAACAACTATGCATTGCGTATGGCATGCCAAAACGGCCATACGGAGGTGGTGAGACTGTTGGCCACACCGCCTTTCTCGCTGGGGCAAGAGGACGCTCGTGCCGATGTTAACTATGCACTGCATATGGCATGTTGCTACGGCCACACAGATATCGTGAGGATGTTGGCCGCGCCACCGTTCTCGCTGGGGCAGGAGGACGCCCGTGCTGATAACAACTACGCACTGCAGTGGTCATGTAGGAATGGCCACGCGGAAGTGACGAGACTTCTGGCCGCTCCGCCGTTCTCATTGGGACAGGTGGACGCCCGCACCGATAACAACTATGCACTGAGCATGGCATGTTTCGATGGCCACTTGGAGGTTATAAGACTTCTGGCTGCACCGCCGTTCTCGCTGGGGCAGGAGGACGCCCGCGCTGACGAGAACTATGCGTTGCGCTGGGCATGCTATCATGGCCACGCGGATGTGTTGAGACTGCTGGCCGCACCGCCGTTCTCGCTGGGGCAGGAGGACGCTCGTGCGAAAAACAACTGTGCATTGCTTCAAGCGTGCTGTAATGGCCGCGCGGAGATGGTGAGACTTTTGTCCGCACCGCCGTTCTCGCTGGGACAGGAGGACGCCCGTTCCGATAACAATTTTGCACTGCGCATGGCATGTTTCTACGGCCACGCCGATGTGGTGAAACTACTGGGACAACATCCATTCTCACTGGGGCAGGAAGACGCGCGTGCCGATAACAACTATGCACTGGTCTGGGCAACCCGTTACGGCCGCGAGGAGGTGATAAAATTGCTAAATCAAGCGCCATTCAAACTTGAGTAAACCTCTCTTTCCACATATCAAAAAAAATTATTGTTCAAATTGCTGATGTTTTGGTGATAATGTCGCAAACATAACATAATGCTATGTCTCCAGGCAAACCGCAAACTTGGCGCCAGAGCAGTTGGAACTCATCGGTCTCTTTTGCCTCGAATGGTTTGTTGCACTTTTTGCAAATTTTTGTACGGCCGTAGAACACACCACTCGAGTCCTCCAGAGAAATTGATGAAATCATGTTGTTTGCTATCGACTGTGCTGTTGCCTTGTTTGCTGCAGTGTCAACCGTTTTTCTCCGATGGCATTTGATACAACATCCATGCTTTCCTATCGTACCATATGGGCAGAAATCACAAATAGGGGCCTGGAATGAAAAGGAGAGGGGGATTTTAACTTCCATTGATGGTTATGTTTATGAAAATTCATTTGTATGTTTTGCGGCACATGGGGCATTTGAATTGTTGGTTTTTGATCAACTGGCAAATGCATGCTTTGCACAACAAGTGGCCACATGGGAGAACCATATAGACCTGGCATGGTTCAAAGCATATAGGGCAATCAATATCACTCGAAATTGTCAGAGCATACTGCATCTGTTCTGGCAAGTGGTAGTATAACACAAAATGCTGCCTGACCATCCAGCGACATAGTTCGTATGTCAACTCGTTAAAACAGAGTAGCCAGACTTGGGCGCAAAGACCGTGTTTCCATTCTGCTTGTTTAAATATTCCACAATGTGCTGGTACGCGTAGTCGCTCTGGAAGAAACGTTACGAGCCAATCTGAACAATGAAATCCTTTAGCCAGACGTTCCGCCGCTCTATTGTCTGAACAATAGATCACTTCGAAAACGGAAAGCTGCTGCTCTCCAGCCATTTTTTTCGCTTTTGTTGAGGTGACGTTTTTTATTGATAAAATAACATGGCGACAAAGTGTAAACTGTGTCACAAAGAAAGTCCTGGTTGCGATGAGTGGTTTGGTCGAACAGGCTATTGTAGCGAAGCGGCCGCTAAAGAACTATGTCTGCACTGTTTCGTCACCTGCCTTCCTGTTGAGATAAAGTACCATGATGACACTTGGGAGACAAGAAAGGTTATCAGTGTTTTTCGTGATGGTAGTCGTCGGCGAATCTCTGGGCAGTACTTCCAGTATCTTCCAAACAATCATTTAGTCTATAACGAATTGGTTGTTAGTGATACATATTAACACCAGGAAAGCTTTTCCCATTTGATGTTGTAAACGCCTTGTGGGGACTATATAGTATAGTAAATGATGTAATCATATTCAGTCCATGACCCCTTTTTTTTAATCAATAGGACTGGCTGTAGAGTTTTTTCGGAATGCGAAAGATATCGCCGAGGATGCTGAGCTTTGTGCCAGTCTCGAAAAACCCTATATCGACAGAATGAGGCTCATCGCAATCCGGCAGGCGGCAGATCACAAAGACGATGTTGTCATCAGAAAACTCTAAATTCGAGCCGAGCTGGTACTGCATCATGTGCTCTGTGTTATCCTCATCCTCATCCTCGCAGATAGCCATGATGCGGCAGAAGATGTAGATGGCTGTGACCTCGTTGAGGCTGTGGTTGGGCAGAAAGGCTTTGAACTTATCGCAGAGCGGTCCTTTACAGTTTTCCAAGTAAACTGGCATATCGACCTCTTTATCAGCCCCTTCCAGCCACTGCCAACCCACCGTTGGAGACCAGGGTCTCAGGGCAAGCTCCCACTTGTCCTCTAGGTCTGAAAAGCTGGCTTTCCTGGCTGTTTCGTCAATCTGTAGCAATATTTCCGGCGAGTATGATGAGATTTCAGCGGTCGAGCGGCACAACTTTAGCAGTTCAGTCAGAAACTGGCGTATCGGGCAAAGTACTTCCAAGCGCGACATTTCTTAGTTTTTTTTAACTTTTTACTTGCAGTGAATGCAAATGTAATGATGATGCTGATGTCATCTTTTATTATTCAAAAAGATGACAACAACAACATCTCTTCTCACAATGGAGCCCCCAGTCAAAACTATCACACTTTCTCGCTTCAAACCAGAAAGCCTTACAAGTAAATCAAAGATGCTCATACTTGGCCCAAGGAGGTCCGGGAAGAACATACTTGCCCTGTGTTTGAAGAAAGATAGGGCCGAATTGGATAATGTATTCGAAAAGTGGGATCATACTCCGGCCAATGGTTTGGTTGGATACACTCATGTTGCCGTCTCGTGTCGTTCTGTCGAAGAGGCTATATGGAGCAGCTCATATTCTAGTGTAGAGGTCTACAAGCAAGTCTACGCCAAGCATCCATATGGCTTTGTTATAATGGAATTGAAGGGGCCGCGCACGACTACGACAATGGCAGAGGACACTGCCTACTGGTTTGAAGCTCAACTGCCAAAATACGTCGTGGAACTGCTTGACTGATTTCACTTTGAGTGACGTGAGTATATGGTGACATAATCCAAATACAAAGCCCTTTGTTTTTTCAGTCAAATAGAAGTGATGGAACAGGAAATACTAAACGCCATTACAAACCTGAGGCGCACCAAGGGCAAGACAATCACCTACTTTGGGGTTGCCCCAGCCAGTGATCCTGTATGGTCCTTTCGTGATTCAGGCATACACGCCAATGTTGTCTCTCTGGCAATCCCGCGTATCAAAAGGTTCTTTGAACCCACAGACGTCCAGGGCTACAGGAAGGTTGCCGGGAAGTGTTGGCTCCACAGCCATGCAGGCACGATGTATCTTGAGCAATGGTGTGAAGATCGCGAACTTGACTTTCCTGCTATCGTTCCTCGGCTGGGCCACATCTCCAATGGAGAGTTCATATTGGCTATGATGCTTTCTGGCTTTTCGATAAAGTGGCATAGGAATGCAGCTGACGAGTTCTGCGAGATCGCGGCCAAGATCAGACCGTGCTACAACGAGTGGTTCAGGGGGCTGGTACCGCGCATGAAACACTAAACAATCACGAATTCATCGAACATATCATAGCAGGGGCGATCCTTACATTGGAGTTCCGATGCGCCCAAGCATTTGCCCGCCCCCATACATGTTCGTTTCAACACAGCTCCAGTACCACACTCTGTTCCACACGTAGCAGGGTTCCACGGACTCCACGTTGAAGGCCCCACATTCAGAGGTCTACGAATAAAAATTTGCCAGTCCCCTGTGGTCGTCTCTGATGCATTGGTAAAGGGGTCTTTTGTTGTTGTTGTGCATGTCTTGTCTGCAAAGTTGTAGCTTGCGGCGAGACAGTCCTTGTTCTCAGAGCACTTGTTCTTACAACTGGTTGCTGTTGTTGCAAAGGGAGGGTCTTCGACTCGATAGCCAGTAAACATGTCGTATTCAGAACTGAGAGGAGGGTTTGGTTTTGGTTTAGGTCTACTCTCCGTATAGGCAACATAACCTATTACAGCAACACCTGTGGCAACAAGAAGAGCACCCCCCACTATAATTCCTATATTCGACTTTTTCATCACGATTTTCCTTGTTAACTTTAATATTTAATCACGTCATCATATTCATATTTTCATATTCAAA
Source organism: Desulfosporosinus sp. (assembly GCA_031292075.1). Lineage (GTDB taxonomy): Bacteria > Bacillota > Desulfitobacteriia > Desulfitobacteriales > Desulfitobacteriaceae > Desulfosporosinus. The sequence goes on along the minus strand of JARLHW010000035.1, from coordinate 169 downwards.
AAAAAAATGAACGTTGGGGCCACGCCCACTGAGCGGCAGAGCCGTCGCTCTCTAGAACTCTCAAAGCTCGACTATGGCATAACAGTATCGATAAACGCCGAATGGCTGAACCATCGTCCCTACCCAGAAGACAATGCATTTGTCTTTAAACACAAATACCCGTTCATCT
>JARLHW010000307.1 GCA_031292075.1 Desulfosporosinus sp. | reverse complement strand
TTGCATTGATTACGTCCCTGCCCTTTGTACACACCGCCCGTCGCTACTACCGATTGAATGGATTAGTGAGCTTCACGGATTGCTGCTTTTGTGGTTCGCCACTTAAGTAATGAGAAGTGAATCAAACTTGCTCATTTAGAGGAAGTAAAAGTCGTAACAAGGTTTGGATCAGCAAATTTTAATGATCTTTCTGCGCTATTTTATTTTTAATAACTTAGTTCGGGTTCATTTGCTGAAGCCTTAGCAGCCAACAGAGTTTTTAATTAAATTTTGTTGGTGCCCAGAGCGACTTATATAAATAATTACTGGAGATTAAATGCTAGTCGAAATTTTCGCATTCACTTGACACTGTCGTGAGCGAAAACCTATGCAACACTGCTTAATTGCTGGAAGTTCCTAAAGCTCTATCGTACTAAATTCAGACGATTCACTTCGCACTGAATGGCTTTCACGAGAGTGAAAGATTTATAGTTAAAATCGATGGGGATGCTACAATGGATGACCAGCAGCCAAGTCTTAACTCTATTATAAATTTAATTTTTAATTACTTTTCAGAGTTAGGATGCCGTTCACAGACTAAGATGGCAGTGGGTAATTTTAATTTTATATTTTATATACTTTAAAATTGCTTAAGATATAGTCGGGCTGATTACTTACGAAAGCTAGTCAGACTCTAAAAGCAACATGCAGTTTATTCACCGTTCCGTAGGTGAACCTGCGGAAGGATCATTAACACGTTATCCATACGTTAACCAATGAGAATCGTTTTCACCCTCCCTTCACGGAGAATGAGCGGAATTGGTAGAGGTATTGAAAGGGATTGCTTCGGTGATCTGCCTCTATCGACTATATTCGCATAACAGAAATGTTTGTGAAGACGCTGTATTTCTAGTGGAGATTAATCTTGATCAGAGCTCGCCTTTCTTGAGAGCTGATTGGGAACTATATTAACTTATTTCACCTTTTTTGCTAGTTGACTTTTATATGTTGAGTACTATACATTGTATTTTACTCACACGTTTATTATTTGAACGTTAAAATTACAACTCTTAGCAATGGATATCTTGGTTCTCGCAACGATGAAGAACGCAGCGAAATGCGATACGTAATGCGAATTGCAGAATTCAGTGAATCATCAAATCTTTGAACGCAAATTGCGCTCCTGGGTAGCCCTAGGAGCACGCCTCTCTCAGTATCGGTTCAACCCTCTCTCAGCAGCGTGTTTGTTAATTAAACTTCGGTTTCCTTAGTAAATATGTGTTGGCTGGATAATGAGAGTCTGTGTGCTTGCATGCAGTCTCTTTAAATACATGGAGTGAAGCATTAACTTTCGATCAGCGCTGATTTAATTTTATTATTATTTTGGCTAGCCAGTCTCTGACTGTTGTTCGATAGTGACGTGAATATTGGCCTTTTGGTCTTCTTTTTACGTGTATCTATTGAATGACAATTAAGTTAGATATTGTGTGAACGTTTGTTAGTTGTTGTTTTACGTGAGAAAACCATATGATTTGTATTTAAAAGAACTTTATTGTTTTTTTTGTATGAGTCTGAATTTTGATCTGAGATGAAGCGAGACAACCCCCTGAATTTAAGCATATTAATAAGGGGAGGAAAAGAAACTAACAAGGATTCCCCCAGTAACGGCGAGTGAAGCGGGAAGAGCTCAATTTGAAAATCGATTTCCTAAACGGGACATCGAGTTGTAGCCTATAGACGTACTATCAGTTGAAACCTGGGTATAAGTTCTTTGGAATGAGGCATCATAGAGGGTGAGAATCCCGTTTATGACCCAAAGCTTTCAACGTACGATGTATGTTCATTGAGTCGAGTTGTTTGGGATTGCAGCTCTAAATGGGTGGTAAGTTTCATCTAAAGCTAAATATAGGCGAGAGACCGATAGCGAACAAGTACCGTGAGGGAAAGATGAAAAGAACTTTGAAAAGAGAGTTAAAAGTACTTGA
>JARLHW010000306.1 GCA_031292075.1 Desulfosporosinus sp. | reverse complement strand
CCGCTTGCCCTTACTGTATTGCCATGTTGGACGATGCGTGTGCGGGCCTGGAAAAGGGAGATGTCTTACAAGTCATGGAATTATCCGAGCTACTTTGCTCAGCTAGTCAATCCGGTGGGATGTAAGGTTTCGAGGCTAAATCTACGGAACAATTCAATCTGGTGATACCATTCCCCCTGGTTTCCAGGGAGGTGTCCAAATATAGATCACACTCATGTGCCTGTTTGGCAGACTAGGAAAAGTTAGGAGGAGAAAGCATGAATATCATCGTTTACATCAAACAAACATTTGATACTGAGGCTAAAATTGTACTAGATGGTAGTGGTAAAATCGATCCCAATGGGGTAAACCTAATTATCAACCCGTACGATGAATTTGCCGTTGAAGAGGGAATTAAGCTAAAAGAGAAATTAGGTGGCGAGGTAACCGTCGTTAGTATTGGAGGTGCTAAAGCTCAAGAAGCAATCCGTACTGCTTTAGCGATGGGGGCTGACAAAGGCGTTCTCATTAGTGATCCTGCCTTAGATAATGCCGATGAATGGGCCAACGCAGAAGTTCTTGCCAAAGCAATCTCGAAAATGCCGTGTGACATTGTCATAGCTGGTCGTATTGCCATTGATGATGGCGCTAGTCAAATCGGTGTCCGTTTAGCAGAAATTTTGAATGTTCCTTCTATTACCAGTATCCTCAAACTTGATGTTACTGGAACTCATGTGACTGCGACCCGTGAAATTGACGGCGGAACAGAGACAATCGAAGCCGACTTGCCGCTTGTATTAACTGCCCAAAAAGGCCTGAATGAGCCCCGTTATCCATCCGTAGCTGGAATTATGAAAGCTAAGAAAAAGCCAATCCAAACGCTCACCCTTGCTGATGTTGGATTTAGCGCAGGAGATTTGGCTCCCAAAATGAGTGTACAAAAATATAGTTTACCTGAGGCTCGTAAAGCGGGTCAAAGGATTCCTGGAGACGTTGCAACAGCAGCTCATGAATTAGCACGACTCTTGCGCGAAGAAGCTAAGATTCTGTAAAGGGAGGAAGGGATTAACATGGCAAAAGGGATTTTAATTATTGTCGAACAACGTAACTTAGAAATTCGTAAAGTTTCATTAGAACTTCTTAGCCAAGGACGGAAAGTAGCGGATGAAACTGGCGAACCTCTGGTAGCCGTTATACTTGGTCAAGGTATTGAAGGACTTGCTCAGACTGTTACCGCTAGTGGAGCAGATAAGGTTATACTCATCGATGATGCGAAATTGGCTGATTATACGACAGGGGCCTATACATCTGTGCTTAACAAGCTCATCCGCAAAGAGGAGCCTCAGGCTGTATTAATGGGAAACACAGCCATTGGAAAAGATCTTGCACCTCGTTTAGCTCAACGTCTGGGAGTTGGCTTGGCGTCTGACTGCACAGGAATGGAAACTGACGCGACTAGCTTCTTAGTTTTTAAACGCCCTATTTATGCTGGTAAAGCTTTCGAATATCTTACCTCTAATGTTCGGCCGATTCTGGCGACGATTCGCCCTAATACCTTCAAAGTAACTGACCCTGATGCGTCACGCAATGCTGAAGTTGTTAAGGAAACAGCTGATATCGATGCTGCTGACTTACGTGCCATTCTTAAAGAAGTTGCCATTGCTGCTTCTAGCCGTCCTGACCTTACAGAAGCGAACATCATTGTCTCTGGTGGACGTGGAATGGGTGGCCCAGAAAATTATGTCATCTTAGAAGCTTTGGCTGATGTTGTCGGCGCTGCCGTTGGAGCTTCACGGGCTGCTGTAGACTCTGGTTGGAAAGAACACAAATTCCAAGTTGGACAAACCGGTAAAACTGTTGCTCCAACCCTCTACATTGCATGCGGAATTTCAGGAGCAATCCAACATCTTGCGGGCATGGGTTCCTCAAAGTTCATTGTTGGTATTAACAAAGACCCTGAAGCAAACATCTTTAATGTTGCTGATTATGGTATCGTCGGTGACCTTTTTGAAGTAGTTCCCTTGTTGACTGAAGAATTTAAGAAACTAGTCAAGTAAGAATAAAAACATTTAGTGAAGCGCCTCTCAAAGGCGCTTCACTAAATAGGACAAGGAGAGAGAAGAATGGCCGCAGCCACACGCCAGGTGTATTGGAACATTGAAGGAGAGCATTGGCTTTATTTACTCTTCGTAATTGCGCTTATTTTCTTTAGTTACGGTGTTTATAAACGGGTACAGCTTTGGAAATTAGGAAAACCTGAAAATCGCTGGCAAGAAGTCTGGAAAGGAATCAAAGATATCATTGGCTATGGATTCTTTCATAAACGGATTCTTAAAGATCCCTATCCTGGAATTATGCACTTCATGATTTTTTGGGGATTTGTTATTCTAGCTTTTGCAACTGCAATTATTACACTCCAAGCAGATGTTGGCTTACAAATTTTTCATGGCTGGCTTTATCTATTTATTAAGTTAACTGCCAACATTTTCGGAATTTTAGCTATTATTGGTATCCTCATGGCAGCTTACCGGCGGTATATCGTTAGACCGGATCGTTTAGACAATATAGCGGATGACGCTATTACCCTTATTCTCTTATTTGTCATCTTAGTAACTGGTTTTCTCATTGAAGGGGTACGGATGGCTGCCTTAAGTTATACAACAACGCCGGATCAGTGGGCTAGTTGGGGCTTTATCGGGCAGTGGATTTCCATCCCACTAAGGTCTTGGATGAATGAAGCACAACTTTTATCCTTACACCGGTTCCTGTGGTGGTTCCATCTCGTTCTAGCTATGACCTTTATTGGTTATTTCTCGAACTCGAAACTTTTCCATGTCCTACTCGGTATGGCGAATCAATTCTTCCGTAACCGTGGACCCATTGGTATCCCTGAACTTATCGACTTTGAAGATGAGAGCATTGAAACCTTTGGTAAAAGTCAACTGCGTGAATTTTCTTGGAAAACTTTGTTTAATACTGACGTCTGTCTGCGTTGTGGACGATGCCAAGATAACTGTCCTGCATATTTGAGTGGAAAGCATCTTAGCCCTAAACGGATTATCCAAGATATGAAGGTTCTTATGCAAGAAACTGGTGCAGCTTTAGAAGCTAAGAAGGAATTAGCAACTTCAGTTCATGCTGAGGGTCATGATGCAGCTGAGACTGATGAGATGGAAGAGCCGACAGGACGGGCGCTGATTGGCGAAGTAATTCCCGAGGAAGACCTCTGGGCTTGCACAACCTGTCGTTCTTGTGAACAACAGTGTCCAGTGTTCGTTGAACATGTCGATAAAACCATTGACATGCGTCGTAACCTTGTTCTGATGGAAACTCGATTCCCATCGGAAGCTCAATTAGCTTTCAAAAATATGGAGAACAACGGTAATCCATGGGGCATTGGCTGGAGTACTCGTGCCGATTTCCTCACTAACCTTGGGGTTAAAACCTATGATGAAAATCCTGGAGCCGAGTATTTGTATTGGCCCGGCTGTTCTGGAGCCTTTGATGCTCGTAATCAAAAAGTTTCTGCTGCTCTAGTAAAGTTGTTTAATGCGGCAGGCGTTAATTTCGCTATTTTAGGGAATGAAGAAAAATGCTGTGGTGATTCGGCTCGTAAATTAGGCAACGAGTATTTATTTTTCTCCTTGGCTACTGAAAATATCGAAACAATGAATGGTCATGGTGTCAAGAAGATCATTACTCAATGTCCACACTGTTACAATCTGTTAAAAAATGAGTATCCACAATTTGGCGGAAATTTTGAGGTTATTCACCACACCGTATTCCTTCTGGATTTGATTAAGGCTGGCAAATTAAAGCTTTCACATGGTTCCGGTAAAACGGTCACCTATCACGATTCTTGTTATTTAGGCCGTTATAATCAAATTTACGAACAACCACGTGAATTGCTTAAAACAGTTGGCTTAGATCTTAAAGAAATGGCCCATACTGGCGAGAAGAGTTTCTGTTGTGGTGCTGGCGGCGGCCGGATGTGGCTTGAAGAACACGAAGGGCAACGCATTAATGAAATGCGCACGGATGAAGCTATTGCTTTGAAAACAGATTATGTTGGTACCGCATGTCCATTCTGTCTCACCATGATTGCAGACGGTATCGGAGCTCGTGGAGTTGGCGAACAACTTAAGGCATTAGATATTGCTGAAATTATGGAACAGGCTCTCTAAAACAGATTGGCTTGGACGGCAAGTAGCACTTAACGCTATTGGTGGAGAGGTTATTTGCCGTCCCATGTAGTAAGCTGATCGTTGGATTTAGGATATAAGCACGAAATTGTGAAAGATCTTTTGAGTGCTTAATTATCAATAAAATATAAATAATGGAGGTTAAAGTTATGCCAAGTTTTGTAATTGCAGAAAAGTGTGACGGATGTAAAGGGCAAGACAAGACAGCTTGCATGTATGCATGCCCAAATGACCTGATGATGTTAGACAAAGAGAAAATGAAGGCAACCAACCTAGATCCTTGGGCATG
>JARLHW010000305.1 GCA_031292075.1 Desulfosporosinus sp. | reverse complement strand
TGAGCCTACTTAGCAAAAATATGCCACCCTTGTCAGGAGTGAAAAAGGTTGAACAGTGAAACGACCATTATGGACTTCCTTAGTTATGCACAGATGGTGAGAGGATGCCGACCTAAAACGGCTGAAGCCTATTCTATCGATCTAAATGTGTGGAAAACATTCTGCGCTGTTCGTTATCCACATGTGGACAACCCCTCTAAGGCGAAGATAGTTGTGGATTATATCCGGTATCTTCGGGTGGATCGCAAGAATGCTTCGGTGACCGTTGGTAGAAAACTAGCGACGTTATCCGCATTCATTGATTTTCTTATTCTTATGGAGCTTTTCGACTCCAAACAAGACGAACGCAAGAAATGGCCCAAGCTGCTCGATACGCCTAAACGACTGCCCACCGTCCTTAATAACCCCGAAATGCAGGATCTCCTTACACAACCTGATACGTCAACGATCCTTGGCCGACGCGATCGCACCATCTTGATGCTAATTTATTCGGTGGGTCTGCGCGTGAGCGAGATCTGCTCACTGAAATTGAAAGACATTAATCGAAACGACGGACGCATCCTTATCTCAGGCAAGGGTGGCCGTGAGCGTTATGTACCACTAGACCCTATCGTAGACGAAGCCATCCGAGACTATTTATTGTTCAGAACTAGTGAAATCTCTGAACTCTTTGTTAGCAAGAAAGGTGGGGCATTAACGCCTCGTGCTATCCAATTCATGGTGAAAAAGTTCGCCCAGCAAGCTCAATCGACAAGGTGATTACTCCACATAAGCTTCGCCATACTTGCGCCACCCATCTCCTTCAAGAGGGGGCTCATTTGGTATCCATCCAGAAATTACTGGGTCACAAAAGTTTGACGACCACTCAGATCTATTTGCATATTACGATTATCGACCTTTTGGAGCTCTCTAAGAAACATCCTATGCGCAAAATGCGTACAATGATGGGACTCATTGGCGATTCCGTCACTTCCTTTCAAATACCTTACGGTTCTCGTACAGGAACATAACTAAATTTTATGAAATACTGCGTCTGAGTTACCTTTTAATAGTATTCCCAACCTAACATGCTACTGCTAGCCAATACCGTTCAAAATTAATGTCGCTAAAACTTCGAATATCGCCTTCGATTATCCAGTGGTATCCTGTTTTGTGGCAGATGTCCGTTGTACGTTCGAGTGCCATGTGTGCGTCTCTCATTGGACGGAAACCGTAAGAATGTTTGAAAAATTGTGCTTCCATTATGGGTTCAATGATGACACGCAGGATTTCCTGAATAATTCTGTCAGATATAGCCGGTATTCCAAGTGGCCGTTTTTCGGATTTTCCAGGTTTATCAATCCATTTCCTTCTAAGAAGGTATGGATTGTAGTCGTCTAATCCGTCTTTAACTCCTTGAATGACTTCTAGGTATTGTTTTTGCAAAATGTCGTTGATTATTTCGCCGTTGGTTCCTGCTGTATTACTGCCGTGGTTTGATTTAATGTTGTGAATGGCAGTGGTTATTAGTACCTCAGATTTTGCCAGTTCCAACAGGTCTTTAAAACTAGGCATAGTGCCTTTTTCAAGTGCCTGTTTGGTCGTAGCATAAAAGCCATCGAGGATGAATTTTAACTCTGTTTCATCTCTCAAATTCAAGTAGACTGATTTTTGAGCCACAGGTCTCCCTCCTTTCGGAAAGATTTTTGTGGGATTAACCAGGATTGCACAGCGGCTTCCCAGTCAAGTTCAGTCATAGTGTCATTTGTTGCTTGACTATGCCCCTTCACTCCACAGGCATTACCCTGTTTCATCACTACTATGGGCTGACGAGTCCTGTATTCACCAGTCATTTCCTACTGGTTAGGTCTCATTACCCTTTATAGGCTCTACCTTGCAGGAGTCCGCTGTTCCGTGTTTCCTAGCCTTGCATACGCCTTTAGCCGCCTGCTATAACCCGAGGTTCAGCTTTTGCCCATGATTGGTGGACTAAGCACGCTTTTCATTTCTGATCTTCGTCAATCTTGGCATCGAGAATTACCTTGACCATTCACCTTTCTATCCTGGGATAGATGACAAAGTTTCCTTTGCCCCGTTGTTCGAGCCGTACAAACGCAGGTTCCTATGATGAGTCGACATGGGCGTTTTATGGCGGCCCGATTACTTTACCAACCATTTTACAGGTCGATGTTTCGCCGCCTTCACCGAGCTTCATACCATGAATCACTTTCACTTTTTATCACAGCATGTCGGAGTATTAGCCTTTCTGCACAGCCAATCTTCTGTGCATTCGGGGATTTCACCCGATGATTCGGAAGCACAGTTCAATAGGTTTGCACCTATTGTCTACTTTTAATTGGGCATTACTGCCTAGCATTGTGTAGAAACAACGCGCGCTCTCAACCAACGCATTAAATAGCGTTTAAAAGAATAAAGCTTAAGGTTGCATTCTCGGAATCGATAATAAGGCAGTCTATAAAAATGGGGAAAGCAAGCGGGCTCCTTGTTCAAGAACACGCTGTGCAGGGGAACGCTGAGACAAATTTTCCACGTGTAACGCTATAGAATGTGTGAGATCGTACTCGAATTGCTTGGTGAGTTCCTTAGCTACATCGACACTGTAGATTAGTTCGCAGACTTCATAATCCAAGCGAAAACTCCTTATATCATAATTCGCAGCTCCTACTGCAGCGATCTCCCCGTCGATTATCATAACCTTAGCATGCAACATACCTTTATTGTAAAGATAAATATTAACTCCTGCTTCCAATAGTTCTCCATAATAAGTACGACTTGCTTGACCCGTAATCAGGGTTGAGAGTTCTTTTTGGTTCGAAGCAAGCAATCTAACTCGAACACCACGTGCGATAGCTGTCTTCATCGCCATGATAATATCTTCATCGGGAACAAAGTAGGGTGTGGTAATATCGATCGTCTGAGACGCTTGTGTTAGTCCAATAAAGTAAGTCTCTCGGATCACTTCTGTAGGTATTCCCGGGTTTCCTTCCAATGTTTGAACAAATACACTATGCAACGCATCAGAGTTCGCAGTAGTTACCAAATCTATGCCATACATTGTGCCAACCTCATAGTTCCACTCTGTAGACATTCCAGAAAGAGTTGTCCCATTACATGAAGAAATATTTCGGGATGGTTTATCCAAAGCCTTTCTCTTCTGCTGGATCTTAACCCTTTCCGGTGAAGCAATGGTCCAGTGACTATCAAAAATTGTCTGCAGATCGGCTGCAACTTCACCGATCAGTCGCACATGAGTGTCACGCCAGAACCCTACATCTGGCTTTAATCCGGTATAATCATACCCTATATTGATACCACCGGTAAAAGCCTCCTGCCCATCGATCACCACGTTCTTACAATGATCCCGGTAACTTAAATTCGATAATATCCACGGAAAGCGCAATGGAAATATCGTCCGGCATTCAATCCCTGCCTCCTGCATACGAGTGATTTGATGTTTCGGAAATTGCCGACTTCCCCAACCATCTCTCATAAAGCGGACTCGCACACCGGAATTGGCTCGTTCGATCAACAAGTCCGTAATCTGTCTGCCAATTTGGTCATCCCGATAGATGTAATATTCCAAGTCAATTGATCTTTGAGCGTACTTTATCGATTCGTTGAGTCTCTCGTAGGTCTTAATACCGTTCGCAAGCACTTGAACTCGACTGGACCGGAGACCGCTCGCAGTCAAATGATGTAAGGCATGGGCAATAATTGAAGCCGAATGGCTTAATGAATCAGGCAACATGTCCGACTTATTTTGTGGAGACGTAAGTCTTTCTTTACTGATGCTCACGGGATTCGATGTGATGAGATAGACGACAAAACCTATGACCGGTAAAAAGAGGCTGATAGTTAACCAGAATAATGCCTTGGCCGGCTTACGCACCTCACTAATTGCAACAAAAAGCATAAATAACGTATTTAAAAGGTATAGACCAAGAATCCAATTCAATAAAATCAGCCTCCGTTTCAATCGAAAATATAAAACTGTTATACGCGATTTATTTTCCCCAGCCAAGGATTTTCTATCCTTTGAAAAAAGGATCTTCTTTATTCCAGTAAATACCCCCTTTGTAACACAATTGTTTACAAATGAATACTATGATTACTATGAATGGCTCTAGGAGGGATAGCCTTGTGGAATCAGACAATAAGAATCTATTACTCCTTTTAGACATGGTTAGGGAAATAAACCGATTGCAGATGGAAAATGAAAAATCAATTGACCAGATGAGCGACCAAATTACTTCTTATAAAGGTCTTTTCGACTCTGTAGTCGTAAAGAATAACGGGAATATCAATCAAAGTGTAGTAAGAGAGATACGAGCATATCTTTTCCGATTCTCAATACTGGCAAATCCAGAAATGCTGGCGATGTATCGACGTAACAAAAAAAATAATCCAAATATTACTGAATTATTATACGGCTACTATAGATCGGGTGAACTGCTCGACCAGTTATTTGATCTTGTCCACCGTTACTCTTCCCGCTTGCACTAAAATCTACAAAAGCGTCTTCATATGTATAAGGAGTTCAGTATAAAAATGGAAACTCCGTCGAATCTATTGATTGCCGTTACGTTTAAATCAAATGAGTCTAGTATTGGCTACAATAATAGACTTGATTAAAATCTACGAAATGAACTGGTCAATAGCTAATCCACAAACCTCCTCATGTCTTCATTCTTTCCGGCGCCCCCACTTTAAGGTGACTAATACCGAAATTAAAGCTTTCATTACCACCACATAACTTCACTCTCTTAAAACAGATGTTTCAATAGACATAATACCCATAAAAAAGTTATGATACTCACCGAGTCTTAATGACAGGCTTTTTCGTCCAGGACAATGTCCACTAATGCAGTTTAGCGGACTTAGCCAGGGCGGAAAAGCTTTATTTTGGCAAAGGTTAAAATGTTGTTCCTACCCCAAGTGCAACAAATCAAGCAGTTGCGAATCAATTAAACCCCCTCGCTCCAATTGGATGAGGGGGGCGTTACTTAACTTAACCCTATTTATAGGACGCAAGGAGCAAAATAAGGGAAAAAATCCAATAGTCGCGGGGGTTTTTCTATATCAATTCACCTCGTTACACTAAATATATGTAACGAGGTGAGAAACCCGGTGTTTGTAGGGCGTGTAGCCATTCTCGTTACACTATTTCGGGAGGGCAGGTTATATCCACTTCTATGCTAATGGCTTAATCCAATTATTTCGTCACGGTCAGCCACTAATGGAATGCCTTCCATCCATCCTTTTTCTAAATATAAATCTAATAGCATTTTTCCATAGTTTTGAACTTCTCTCATATCATCGTAATAAGATACTATAATGTCCTTTCGGCTGGAACTAGCCATAGCAAATCCAATTGCAATAACGGAAAGGTTAACTACTCTCAGTTTATCAAAAACCATTAACCTATCTGAAAAAGGGGCCTCTTTTGAGTCTGTTACTTCACTATCCAAAGTTACTGGTAGTGTCAAATTTTCCTCTTTAAGATATTTACTACCTCTTTCTCTAATTTTCCGAACTACCTCAATCCCTTTTTGGAAACATTTTTTCACTTCTACATCTTCAGCCACCTGACTAAATCCCAAGAGCAATGCATGTGCTATATCTTTTATCATAAGATTCTCAAACATATAAGAAAGTTCAAGAATATTTATCGGACGGTTCTTTCCGAATAATCCACCGTAAAAATCGCCTTTATCCTTTACATAACTTACCCTATCAGGAACAATGGTATAAGGGGGTTTAATATATATCCCCTTTTTCTCTAAGACTTCATCTATTTTATTCAATAGATTTTGTTGTTGAATCAATCCGCTATTAATAAATTCTTTAACATCTGGCCGAGTAACAAGAGATAGTGCATGTCCAAATTCAATTAGTCCAAATTTTGTTTGTTTTCTCAGGTGCATTAACATTAATCCATCAGAAAAAAGCCTTTTGGCGTTAATATTTACATCCTTATCTTTAAATCCGTGGGGTATAGGAAATCTAACTGTGTTAAACAAATTTGAAATAGCATCTAATTGTGGTTGAACATTATTTAAGGCATCAACAAAAAGACTTTTCATTTCTGGGTCCTGGGTTTTAGCATAATAATAGTTGTAACAATATTTATTTGCATCATATGCTAAATATAGTAGCCAAAGTTGGCTCATTTCCATTGACGACAATCTCTCGTCATAAGGAAAGCTCTTTACAGGGTTTGGAATGGTACCAACTTGAGGTTGATTATCTTGCTGTGTTTGCATTTCTACCTCCTAGAAACTGTTTATTGTTATTATTATTCTACCAGAGTTTTCAAATATACACTTAAGGTTTAAGTTGCTATTATCCAATTTATAGCAGTGATAACCAATAAGTGACCATTTAGGTTTCTAATTATTCTTAAAATATGCAGTAAACTCCTTGTTCCAATCGGCCGACAGGAGCTTACGAGCTTAACGTAATCCTATTTATGGACTCGGGATTTCTTAATTGATGGTGAACTATAAGGAATTATAATATTCCCACCCAGAAATATGTTTGTATAACTTTTAAGTCACCATCTCCTCCACCCTCAACCCGCTCTTAAACTCAAAAACATAATGCGTTGGTGAAAGATTTCTCAACCAACGCATTGAATATTTCATCATCAAATTCTTCCAGTAGTGAATCCCTACTGTTTATAGTCTGCACAATTTCATCAAACCTTAGCTTCAACCCATCCTTCAAGTCGTTTACCTTATCATGTTCCAACCTTTTCCTTCGTACTTCCTCCAGTTCCCCAGATATGTTTTTGTACACGTATCAGAAAGTATAAGTTTGGGGGTCCCCCTTTACTTGACGTATCAGAAAGTATAAGTTTGGGGGTCCCCCTTTACTTGCGAATTTGGTAAGATTAAGTTATGGAAAATAACATTTTGAGACAGATTTTCTTTGATGA
>JARLHW010000034.1 GCA_031292075.1 Desulfosporosinus sp. | reverse complement strand
TAACGATACTACTGTCAAGATAAGCCCTATAAATAATGCGGGAAGTTTCAAAATCCAGTCCAGATAGAAAGGCATTAGAAAGATAGTCCCAAACATCAGCGCATACGAGAGTAAACCAGTGATATTTCCGCTGGTAAAGACGCTGATTTTAAGTAAATCCAAATTAATCATAGGATTTTTGTATTTTTTCTCACGCCAGACAAAGAGAAGCATAAAAATAATTACGCCAATAAATTCCATAATTATCTCGGGCGATGCCCAGCCAACTTTATAGCCATTTTTAAAAATTAGCACTAAGAGAATCAAGGGCGGGGTAAAAAGAACAGCCCCTAAATAGTCAAAACGAGTTGAAAGCGGGTTAGGCTTATCCTTCGGCAGGATATAACTAGCTAGAAGTGTACCAACAATTGCCACGGGAATATTAACATAAAAGATCAAGCGCCAACCAAAATTGGCGATAAGTAGTCCACCAACCGATGGTCCGATAGACAACCCTATCGCCTGAGCAGAACCCTGTATCCCAATAGCTTTGCCTCTGCTCGTAGTTGGAACAGCCGAGGTAATGATAGCGATAGAATTTGCTTGCAACATTGTAGCGCCAAGAGCTTGCAAAACTCTTGCAGTTATCAGAAAAGCCATCGTCATTGACAGACCACATAGAGCTGAACCTATCCCGAAAATAGCGAACCCCAATGTATAAAAAAACTTTCGACCAAGTCTATCAGATAAACTGCCCAACAAAGTTAGAAGAGATGTTAAAGTCAAAAGATAAGCAATAGTAACCCATTCCACCGTATCCATCCCAACAGAAAAGACACTACTTAAGGTGGGCATTGCGACATTGATAATACTAGCATCCAAAGCCGCCATAAAGGCACCTATACACACTGTGCCTACAACAAACCAATGGTAACTATTTTTCTTATGAAACGGAATCTTCTCAACCATTAAAAGTCCCCCCAGTAAACGGTTTAGTCTTCCATTCTAATTCTCGCTTTTTCAGAATACTCCTGCTTTATCAAAAAGATATAAAAGTAATATCACATTTATAGTTTTGCCCGACCATTCCAATACCATAAGTAAACCAATCTTCCGGGACACCCGAAAGCCAAAGCCTTCGAATCAATTTGGCAATACCCCGGTTTGCTGTTGACGGCCCATTTTGCTTTTCTTCGTAGGTATCCCAGAAACGTTGGCGTATAACGCTACAAATATCAAATTATTAACGATAATATAACGATAAATTTTAACACAATTGACGTTATGATGTGATATAATATAAATAGTTAGGGGAAGTGACAGGGCTCGGAACTCATTCGGAGCTGCTTGAGAAAGGAGGGCTGTACCGTGAAATCTACGACTTTCAATTCAATGACGAAAATGGGTCGGGAAGCCAAGCCTGTTAAAAAATACAGTTTTAAAAGACTGATGATGCTGAACCTTCCGCACTGGAAAAGGATTGTGCTGGCGTCAATCTGTGTGCTGCTAGTCAACGGCGCTCAGCTGGCCAAGCCCTATATTCTCAAGATCGTGATCGACGACTTCCTGACAAAGCATATGGCACAAAGAGGGCTCTTTTCGTTGACCTCCATGGGTATACTGTATTTTGTTGTAGTGGCACTCAGCGGATTTTTTGCTATTGCGCAGGTAAATCTAATCAACAAGGCTGGCCAGGAAATTATGAGGAGCCTTCGGAGCCGCGTCTTTGAAACCATTCAGTTGCTGCCGCTCCGGTATCTGGATAAGACGTCCTCGGGTAATCTGATCACCAGGGCCACCAATGACGTGGAAGCCTTGAGCGAATTGTATACGGACGTGCTCATCAGCCTTTTTCAGGATGTCTTTCTGATTCTGGGCATTATCTGTGCAATGTTCCTGATGGATGTCAGGCTGGCCCTGGTTTCCTTTTCCGTGATTCCCGTCATGTTCACAGTCATCTTTCTCCTACGGACAAAGATCAAACGGAATTTCCGAATCATGAAGAGCCTGATCGGGAAAATCAACGGCTTCATGGCTGAGACCATATCCGGCATGAAGCTGATCCAGTTCTTTCATGGAGAAAAAGAAAAGAAACAAGAGTTTATGAAACTAAACGGAGAATATTATAAAGTTACGTCCTTCCAGGTATGGATGAACAGCTTTTTAAAGCCGATGTCGGACGTATTTCAAAGCCTTGCTGTTGCAATCCTAATCTGGTACGGCATGGGCAAAATAGGGAGCCAGACTCTTAAAATAGGCGTACTTTACGCCTTCACCACCTATATCAAGCAGTTCTTCACCCCCATTTCGGACCTTGCCGACAATTATACTTCCATTCAATCGGCCTTCGTTTCAGCGGACAGAATTTTCGAATTGCTGGACCAACAAGACAATCTTGAGGATCTGAACGCGGGGCTCGCCATGGAACGGATGCAGGGGAAAATAGAATTTAAAAACGTCTGGTTTTCGTACAACGACAAGGACTGGATTCTCAAGGACATCAGCTTTATCGTCGAAAAAGGACAAATGGCCGCTTTCGTCGGCCAGACTGGCGCGGGCAAGACCACAATCATCAGTCTTGTCAGCGGGTTCTATCAGATTCAGAAGGGCGAGATCTTGATTGACGGCGTCAACATCAATGACATCAAAAAAAGAGACCTGAGACGGAACATCGCCGTAGTGCTTCAGGATGTGTTCCTGTTCTCTGAGACGATCGAAAAAAATGTTTCGCTCAATGATGACATCGACGGTACTGTAATAGAGGATGCACTAAAAACCTCGTACGCCAAGGAGTTTGTTGACGGTCTCCCCGGGAAAATCAACGAACTGGTTATGGAAAGGGGGAGTACTCTTTCCGCAGGTCAAAGGCAGCTGCTTTCCTTTGCCAGAGCGGTAGCACACAACCCTTCCGTCATTGTTTTAGATGAAGCCACCGCCAATATCGATACGCAGACTGAGGTTCTGATTCAAAAAGCTATCGAAAATATGGCTAAAAACAGGACCACCTTAATTATCGCTCATCGGCTTTCTACTATTCGGAATGCCGATAAGATCGTCGTATTGAAAAAGGGTGAAATTGTTGAAACGGGCAGCCACGCCGAACTGATGGAAAAGGGCGGCTATTATAAAGACATGGTAATGGAGGGGATCAGGGGAAACATCGATCTCTCTGCTTAAATGCAAATAAAAATACCAAAACAGGTGTGTGAAATTGCTTTTGTATCTTCCCATTTCTTTTATCAAATTATTGTCTTGACAACATATAATATATACAAAGAAAAGTTGTGAAGACTCTTTTGATTGAAAGGAGATGATTTGAGTGGATATCCGATGCAAAATTTGTGGATCAGTTAAGGACATTGCTCCAACGCATAAAGATTTTCAGTCAGTCAATAAGAACCCCGATTTTCCATATATCTGTGAATTCTGTGGTCGAAAAATTCAGTTCGAATTACAAAAAGCCAATGATATTTACAAATCATCAACCCAAAATCCGCCTCAAGCCCATAGTGTAAACAGAGCGAAGGAATAACTATAAAATTATACTCTTTCTTCCTCACGATTCTCGCCTCTGAACTATGGTCGATGTAGAGTGGCAGCGGCGAACTGGTTAAGACCCTGCCGTTGAAAACATATGCACCCAACCGGAGCGTTTTGAGCGTTCCGGCTTTCGGCATGTGTAATTTACTAATTGAAAATTCAAGGAGAAATACCCTCTTGGCGAAGAGACTACGGGCTGTTTCCTATGTCGTTAGTAATTTTTCTGTAGGGGAGAATGCTTCAGCTAAGAGGGAGTCATTGAACAAGTATATGATGGAAATTGGGACAGAAAGGTCAGATCGTTTTCATGGTCTGGCTATTTTTGTGTTTTATTGGATTATTTTGATCTTGGGATGAAATAGGCGGATTAGCAAAGTAACCCGCCCCTTCCCGAACCGTACAAGCGGTAGAGTAGGCACCCAGCGAGTTGCTATCCTAAAATAGTACTTTTCCAGATGCCCCTCTCAGAACGGAGCGTGCAAGTTT
>JARLHW010000304.1 GCA_031292075.1 Desulfosporosinus sp. | reverse complement strand
GCTTACAAACTCAGCCGTCTCTCCAAGTGCATCTGAAATGACATAAATCACCGGCATTTGGGTCGTCACGTCCACACCTCCGAATTCATTCGAAGTCCATTCTGACTTCTGTCCGTAGTCTCCATATTCAAACCTCCGACCTCGGACTTTCGAATATCATCTTCTGTCCTCTGGCCTCGGGATTCCGGATACCCTATTCTGACCTCTGGCTTCTGATCACTGACCTATGGATTGAATCACATCCTCGTATCCGCGATTTCCACGAAGAGCTTGGTGACATTCGTCTTCGTAAACCGCCCTACAACTTCATAACATTCGTCCCCATTCTCATCCACATACCCTTCCACCACCGGCAGACTGTCGACTTGATGTTGAACCAGTTTTTTAGCCGCATTCAAGACCGGTTCATCCGGAGTCGTCATATAAATGTTAGGCATGCGTGTCATAACGACACCGACAGGAACTTGTTGAAGGTCACTTTTCCCCAATGAGGCTTTCATAATATCTTTGCGTGAGATCATTCCTAAAAGGATGCGATCCGTCCCGACAACCGTTAGGCTCCCTACGTTTTGCGTGAACATCGTAACTGTCGCTTCATAGATACTTGCGCTTTCCAGTATGGTGACCGGCATAGACTTAAATGCGCTAACCCGTAGCTGAAGCATTCGTTCCATGATCGGGGAAGGCCCGTGATTTTCACGGTAAGAATACCCCACTCGCGGCCGGGCCTCTAAGACCCCGGACATCGTCAAAATGCTTAAATCCGGGCGGAGAGTGGCTCGCGTCAAATCCAGCTTTGCCGCAATCTTTTCACCAGTGATGGAACCAGAGGCCTTCACTATTTCCACAATTCGCTGTTGACGTTCCGTCCATTCCAACCCATTTCACCTCTTAATGTTTCTTACTGGTTTAATGTGTCATACTAATTAAGCTTTACAGGACCGATTATACCATAATAAATGGTTTATTGAATAGATAGTTAGCATAATTTTATTTTATTACGCCAAAACACTTAAATCGCCTAAGCATCCCAGCATTACTACGCACTGACCAAGTAAAGCCAGACGGTTCCGTTTCAAAGCTTCATCTTCCACCATAATCATAACCGCTTGGAAGAGAGCCTCAATGTGGGAGACAAGTTCCTCAGCCAAACTATAGGCCATAATATAATTCCCCCTCGCCAGGGTTTGATCAAATCGCGCGATCCGTAAGGCTATTGCATTTTCAAGGGCTATTTCTGTAGCATCAACCAACAGAGAGGGATCTAAGGCCTGAGGTGCTTCCTTTTTGGTTAGATTCAAGCAACGGGTATAGGCTTGGACATAGGGAATAAAGGCTGCTTCACCCCTTCTTTCAGAAAGCACCTTAGCTCGTTTCGCTGCACGATTAATATCATCCCCTCCGTTCGCCAAAGCCGCTTCCACCGTATCATAACGCAGTCCTCGTTCTTGAAGCACAAAACGCAGCCGTTGTTGAAAGAAATCCTGGAGCAAGGGCAAGATATCTTCAATCGGTAACGGAGAGGTCCCTTGCGCTGTAAACAGACGATAGGACTCGCGTAACAATTCTGTGAGGGAGAGCTCCCATCCGGAATCTAAGAGAATGCCCACAATCCCTTGGGCCTGGCGTCTTAGGGCATAGGGATCTTGAGATCCGGTGGGCTGAATCCCAAGACTGAACGCTCCAACAATCGCATCAAGCTTGTCCGCGATGCTGACCACACGACCAGGCTCGGAGGCAGGCATTGCATCCCCAGCAAAGCGGGGTTGATAGTGTTCGAGTATCCCCTGACAAACCTCTGGTTTCTCTCCACTGACTTGGGCATAGTCTGACCCCATAATCCCTTGCAGTTCCGGGAAATCACTCACCATCAAGGTTACAAGATCGGCTTTCGCCAAATAGGCAGTTCGGTCGATGGCTTCTTGTTGGGTCCCTTCGAAGCCTAGCCGCTCTGCCATAAAGCGCGACAGGCCGCGTAAGCGTTCCACTCGTTGTTCAACCGTACCTAATTTCTCGTGATAGACAATTTTGCCTAATTTTGAAACCAACTCTGACAGCGGTACCTTTTGATCCTCCCGATAATAAAAGGCCGCGTCTTCCAAACGGGCTTTTAACACTTTTTCATTACCGGCCTTCACGGTATCTAAGGCAAACATATCCCCATTGCGCACGGTTATAAAATAGGGCAAAAGTTTTCCGTTGGCGGCTCGAACCGGAAAGTACCGTTGATGCTCACGCATCGGGGTTGTAAGTACAGCCTCCGGCAAATGCATGTAACGGGGAGCCACTTCCCCTAATAAAGCGGTCGGGTACTCCACGAGATGAATGACTTCGCTCAGCAGCTCCTCATCTTCAGGCACCTCGCCGCTGATGTTCCCAGCCAGAACTTTGATCTGTGCTTGAATTTCGGCCTTGCGCTCCTCGGGATCAACGATCACATAGGCTTTACGTAAAGTTTCGTGATAATCGGATGGCTGGCCTAATATAACATCTCCTGTAGTCAGCGATCGATGGCCGCGTGAAGCACGTCCGGACCCAAGTCCAACGAACTCAAAAGGTACGACCTCTGTCCCGTACAGCGCAACAATCCAGCGAATAGGACGGGCGAAACGAAAATCAAGCTCTCCCCAGCGCATTGGCTTGGGAAAGTGAAGCGCATTAATGAGATCCCGCGCGAGCTGGGGCAGGATTGTTTGAGTCTCAACCCCTGTTTCCAATTTACGGGCGAACACACAGGGCACTCCGTTTACCTCTTGGACAAAAAGGTCTTCCACCGTCACACCTTGTCCCCTGGCAAAGCCCTGAGCCGCTTTTGTTGGAGCACCATTGGCGTCATAGGCCGCTTTCACAGACGGTCCTTTGACTTCCATGTTTAAATCAGCTTGCTTTTCCTCTAGACCCGTTACCAACAGTGCCAGTCTCCGAGGCGTCGCGTAAACCTTTACCTCTGTAAAGCTTAAGCGCAACTCAGCAAAACGTTTGCGCGCTTGTTCCTCCAGCTGGGTCATCGCCCCCGGGGAGAATTTAGCTGGGATTTCTTCTGTTCCAATCTCAAGCAAAAAATCGTTCGCCATCTTACTCCACCTCTTTCAGAGAATTTGTCTTTAACAAAGGAAAACCCAGTCTCTCTCGCTGCTCTACATAAGCCTGGGCACAAAGACGGGCGAGCACCCGCACCCGGGCAATATAGCCTGTACGTTCTGTGACACTGATTGCTCCGCGAGCATCCAGCAGGTTAAAGGTATGAGAACATTTCAGCACATAGTCATAGGCCGGAAGTACCAAGCCCTTTTCCACGACCCGCTTCGCCTCACGCTCATACATGTCGAACCAAATCTGCAGCGCTTCAATATCCGCCACTTCAAAGTTATAATGCGAGTAATCAATTTCGCTTTGCAGATAAATATCACCATACGTGATATCCCCAACCCACCCAATATCATACACACTGTCTTTATTTTGAATATACGTTGCCAGTCGCTCCAAGCCATAGGTAATTTCAGAACAAACTGGTTTGCAGTCAATCCCCCCGCACTGTTGAAAATAAGTAAACTGGGTCACTTCCATACCATCTAACCAGACTTCCCAGCCAAGCCCCCACGCTCCCATAGTCGGAGACTCCCAGTTATCTTCAACAAAACGGATATCATGCTCCTTAGGATTAATTCCTAACCGTTCCAAGCTCTGCAGATAAAGTTCCTGCACGTTGTTTGGAGAAGGCTTAAGGATAACTTGATATTGAAAATAGTGCTGTAAGCGATTGGGATTTTCCCCATACCGTCCATCGGTCGGTCGACGTGACGGCTCAACATAGGCCACATTCCACGGCTCCGGCCCAAGGGCGCGTAGGAACGTAGCAGGGTTCATCGTACCTGCCCCTTTTTCCATATCATAGGGTTGGGCAATAATACACCCTTGTTCTCCCCAAAACCGATTGAGGGTAAGGATTATGTCTTGAAACTTCATAGTTATCCTCCTTAGTATTATTTAGATTTTACCTTAATATTACTTTTTTCCAATTAATTAAAAAAATAAAAAAGCGCTCACCCCCGTAGCATTTAAGCTACAGGGACGAGAGCTTGTTCCCGCGGTTCCACCCTGTTTGACCCCCATCAGGGTCCCCTTCGTTTCTCATGCTCAGAGCTGCCCCATCCGCTTCTCCCATTCGGCTTCCACCTATCCGAACTCGCTAAAGAGAGGTTTTGCAGACTTCTTCCCCATCATCGCATTAATAAAGGTATTGATTTAAACTAGATTATATTCCGACGAAGAAGTTGTGTCAAATGAAAGTAGTACTTTCTTAGTGATTGAACCTACTTTTTTGTTTGCGGCATTTCAAAAGCGAATTTAAGTATGCTAATAAGCAGGGACGAGAGCTTGTTCCTGTGATTATATTCTGTCTGCCCCTCAATGCCCGATTACGATATCATCCGAGCTTCCTTAGAATTCCTCATCCATTTCATCTGCGGCGAAATTAAAAGCATCATCATCATATGAAGACTTATCGACAGAACCCACTTCCAGCTCATAATGATTGATAGCCGCTCCCACTGCGCCAGCAAGAGCAAGTATTCGTAAACCCGGTTTCCTCCAAATCGTATAGGCCAATGCCAAACCTAAAGGGGCTGAAAGGCTTAGAATTGTATTATCATGTTTTTTAAGGCTCACGGTGGTGTTGTTGAAACTTCCCAGCTTATCCTTAACACTGTCCCAAATTCCCCGTCCTCGTTCAACAAAGTCCCAATCCGGTTCGCCCCCGTCTCGGGTCTTCTCGAAATTGTCCAAAGCCTTCACAACATCACCCTTAGCCAAGTTTAAAGCCGCACGAGCCTCTTCATAGCCAATTCCCATACGTTCGCGCAATACATCCAGCTTCTCCAGTTCCGTCCATAACGCTTCACTCAAATTCTTTCCCTTCCTTTCCTTTAGTTTGCCGCCCCACATCATCCCGAGTTAGACTTCCCATTCTCCATGCTTTAAGTGGTCTCTCAAATTTATATTCCAGAAAAAGTCGTAGCGTCTCCATAATCTCTTGCTGCATCCAAGCGTTCCACCGCAGACGATCAATTTTCGTGATATCCGCCTTAATTAGTTGACCCATAAACGCGATACTACCTGCCCGAATCCATCGTCCAGCATAGGCCTCTCGACATTGACCGCAAAGCGTACCACCGGCATCTGAACTAAAAAATAAACGATCGCCACTAATACTAACCCCACACTCCGCACATTTCCCTAAACGCGGCCGATAACCCAGCAAGATCATTAACCGTAAAGCATAGGCACCCAGCACAAGAAAAGGGTCAAACTGCTCCAAGAGAAATAAGCAGGTTAACGTAAGTGCAAAAAGTTCCGGGTTAGGCTGAGCCGCAATTGTTGAAATGTCTAATAATTCAGCAATACCTGTAGCCGCGAACGACCGGTCAAGATCACTCCAAAGATAAGAAAAGCTTTCTCTAGGGCTACACTGACTAACCGTATCCAGAGTTTTCCCCCGATGGATCAGAAAATCCCCATAAGTAAACAACTGAACCCCAGCCCTTTGACGGCTTTTAGGTTTACGCACCCCTTTTGCCACAGCTTGCAGCTTTCCCAACTCACGAGAAAAAAGAGTGAGCACCCGATCCGACTCCCCAAATTCCCGGCTGCGAATCACTAACGCATCCGCATGGTAAACGGCCACGCTCTCACCCTCTATTCTTTGTTATCTATAATCTGACTATACATTCAACCCAGTATACTGCTCGTACCCAGGCGTTCTGCTCCAGCTTGGACAAGTTCAAGGGCAAACTCCCTGGTCCTTACTCCTCCCGACGCTTTGACCTTCACGCTTTCCCCGACCCACTCTTTAAGATTACGTACATCCAATACAGTCGCTCCACCCCCAGCAAAACCAGTCGAAGTCTTAATAAAATCTGCTCCCGAGCGTTTAACTATCTCCGCCACGGTTTTCTTTTCATCCTCTGTAAGCAAACTGGTTTCGATAATAACCTTGATAAGCAATCCACAACCGTGAGCCGCTTCAACTACCTGAACAATATCTCGCTCAACGGCTTCCCAATTTCCTGATTTTGCCCAACCTATATTTATAACCATATCTACTTCTTTGCCACCGTGTGCTTTGACCATGAAGACCTCCTGAACTTTAACCTCCGTAAACGTCGCCCCTAAGGGGAAACCCACAACGGCAGCAACACCGATTCCTGTGCCATATAATAGCTTTGCCGCCGTCTTCACATAGGTCGGGTTAACACAAACAGTTGCAAACTTATATCGTTGAGCCTCATGACAAAGTGCCACAATATCTTTTTCTGTAGCTTGGGGTTTTAATAACGTGTGATCTGTCATCCCAGCAAGATTCACCATACTCATTCGCGCTCCTTTCCATACCCATAATTACGTAAACTATCCAGCCGGTTGCGCCAATCTTTTTTCACTTTCACCCAAAGTTCCAAAAACACCTGGCTTCCCAGTAAATTCTCAATATCCTTACGGGCCAAACTACCGATCTCCTTAAGCTGTTTACCGCCTGCCCCGATAATGATCCCTTTCTGAGATTCGCGTTCCACCACAATCAAAGCCCGCACTTTAACCAAGGACTTCTTTTCTTCAACCTCTTCAATCACTACAGCAATCGAATGCGGAATCTCATCATGCGTCAGCTGAAGCACTTTCTCGCGCACCAACTCCGCCATAATAAAACGTTCAGGCTGATCGGTAACTTCATCTTCCGGATAATACAGAGGCCCCTTGGAAAGTTGGCTAAAAATCACGTTTAACAGTTCGTCAGTATTTTCCCCAGTTTTAGCGGAGACCGGCACAATCGCTTTAAAATCCACGAGGGCAGAAAAATGCTGAATTTTATGTAACAACTGCTCTTTCGTTGCCAAAAGGTCAACCTTATTCAAGACCAGTACGCACGGGATTCGTGTCTGCTTGAGCATATCTATTATGTATTCCTCGCCAGGTCCATACTCCGCGGAAAGATCCACCATATAAAGAATAACATCCACCTCGCGCATGGATTCCTTGGCTTTATTGACCATATATTCACCTAACTTATGTTTGGGTCTATGGATTCCAGGTGTATCCAAAAAGATAATTTGTCCCCGTTCCTCCGTAAGAATGCACTGAATGCGATTACGGGTGGTCTGAGGCTTGTCGGACATAATAAGCACTTTCTGACCCAATAAATGATTAAGCAAGGTTGATTTCCCTGCATTCGGCCTTCCTATGACAGATACAAAGCCTGAACGGAATTCATTTGATTTTGTTGAGACCAACTGTGAAGTCACTTCCCTATCCTATACTTTATTTAATTTAAATCCTCATTATATTACCATAACCTTAAATAATGGCGGCTATTCAGCATGCATATTCAAGCTCAAGGCAAAGCGTCGAGAAATCGCAACGTCTCTGAGCAGAACGGACTCAAGGGCCACCACTGTGTCTCCGAGACGGTACACATGAAATGTGCCGTCTCTCCCCGATGAAGGAAGCAGGCGAACCGTCCCCTTGCTTCCCCCAGCCAGTGCACCTTAAGTGCCAACTCCAAGCCCCTCCGCCCTCGGACCAGAGCCCAGATTCAACGTCACCCAAGCGCGGCAACCTCGTTCACATCAGCAGAATAACAAACTCTGTGTAAGTGACCCCAAATACAAGACGGTGCGCATGAAATGTGCCGTCTTTCCCCGATAATGCAAGTCAAGAACCGTCCGCCACTGCATCTCCGAGACGGTGCACATGGAATGTGCCGTCTCTCCCCGATAATGCAAGTCAAGAACCGTCCGCCACTACATCTCCGAGACGGTGCACATGGAATGTGCCGTCCCCCCCAAACGAACCTATCACGACCTTCCGCACCCCCGTCGCTCCGTCCCTCCATTCCTTCGCCCCAGCCCGGGACGCAGTGTCACACAGCGCGACGTCTTTACGTAAGCAGCCCAGCAAACTTCCGTTCCAGCGACCGACCCCAAATACGGGGCAGCGCACACGATGTGCGCTGCCGCCAATGCGCCAAGGATGGCGCTTTTGGCACGATAGTCTCCAGTGGAGAGTATCGCCGAAGCCGCGATCCCGAAAGGAATACTTTCCGGCGTAGGATGCACCCCGCTCCCCAGAGCAGGAGCTGGAACGGTTAGTTTGCTCTGCCGTCGTAAGCACCGAGCGCTGTGTCACATAAGTCCCCCTACGAACTCCGGCCCAAAAGCATCCGGCAACAGCGTCCTCAAACTCGTCTCCCGGGTTTGACCTGAACCATTAATCAAAATCACCGGACAATCCTCAGCAAACTCCCTAATCACTTGTCGGCATGCCCCGCAAGGGGCAGGAAAGGCCTCAGTTGGTACGGCGATGGCAATTCCCTTCAGTTCTCGTTCCCCCTGAGCCACAGCCTGAAAAATTGCATTTCGCTCTGCGCAAACCGTTAAACCGTAACTCGCATTTTCAACGTTACAGCCACAATAAATCACTCCTGATGAAAACAGTACAGCCGCCCCAACAGGGTAATGGGAATAAGGAACGTATGCTTGGAGGTATGCTGCCTGCGCCTGATTAATAAGTTTTTGTATTTCCTCATTCTCGAGTATTATCTCAAGTAATCCTATCGTTGGCGATTGATCCTGCTTCAAGCACAAAACTCCTATCTATAATTACAAAACTTAACGTTCCCTCGTTTCCCGTTCCCAGACCGGGACTTGTGTGTCACACTGGCGCGACGTTTTGCGCCGTGACACACAAGTCCCATCCTAAAACATTTCGCACCCGAAATGAACCAACCGCGGACCAAAGACAATCAGTCCAATCACAATGGCTTGAATAACTGTCACCAAAACTGCGCCGGCCGCCATGTCTTTTGCCATTCCCGCTAAAGGATGAAAGTTTGGCTGCACCAAATCAACCAAACTTTCAAGAGCGGAATTCATAACTTCTGCGCCAATTACACTGCCAATTGCAAAAACGAGAATCAACCATTCATAACGCGAGACGTCGCTCCACCAAGCACAGCCTAAGACGCAAATTGCTGCGACCACATGAAACTGAAGGTGACCCTGGGTTCTCCAGGTATATGCCAACCCTCGCCAAGCTTGGTTGAGACTACGCCAAAACCCTGGTTTCTGATATCTCCCCATGCGTTCCTCCGTTTTACTACGCCAGAAAATGCTTGATAGCTATGCTCTCTCTAACCCCACTAAAGCCATCACCTCTTCTTCTTTGTTGCGCATCTCTTGTTTATCCTTCTCTTCTTCATGATCATAACCTAATAAATGGAGCGTCCCGTGAACTGCAAGGTACACAATTTCCCGTTCGAAGGAATGGCCATATTCCACTGCTTGTTCCCTTGCCCGTTCAGCAGAAATTACGATATCCCCGAGAAGGTCATCTTCATAATCCGAATCAGGTTCCTCCTCCGATTCTTCTTGCAAGGCAAAAGAAAGAACATCCGTCGGTCGATCCACCCCTCGATACTCGAGATTTAAGGAATGGATGCGCTGGTCATCGACCAACATCAGACTTACTTCCGCCTCCTCCGGCCCTCCAGATAGACGGATGGCCTTCTCAATAGCCTGACTCAACATTTCAGCCAGCGGCTCGCGCTGAACCAGCAGAATAGACTCTTCTTCCCAAGAAATATCCAAGATCACGTGCTTGCGGGCAACCCCATCCCTTTGAACCGGAATTTGAATCGCCCTACCTCCCTTCAAACTACAAACTAGTCACCAAACTTTAATGATTAAGGTCTGTCCGAGGACTTAAGAGTTATCAATAACTGGGGCCTGTTGATCATCGTGGGAAATGTCACCCTTCTCCTGGTTGATCTCTCTCAGAGATTTCTTGGCGGACACACTATTCCCATTTTCCCGGATTGCTGGTAACTCCGGATATTCGACTCGAGAGTGAAAAATCCCGGTCAAGACACGCACAAAGGCCATTGCAATTCGGTCTAAGTCTTGAAATGTTAAATCACACTGATCTAACTGTCCATCGTTTAACTTATCCTTAACAATTTTCCGTACAAACCCTTCGACACGTCCCGGCGTAGGCTGTTTCATAGACCGTACCGCGGCTTCTACATTGTCGGCTAAGGCTACAAGAGCTGCCTCTTTGGTCTGGGGTTTTGGCCCTTCATAATGGAAGGCTTCCTCGGGAATCTCATCATTTTCTTCAAGGGCCTTATGATAAAAGAAGCTGACTAAGCCATCGCCATGATGCTGAGCTATTATATCTTGGATCTGCTGCGGAAGTTTATTATCCTTTGCCAGTTCCAACCCATCCTTGACGTGGGAAGTGATAATCAAGGAGCTTAGGGTTGGGGCAATCTTATCATGTGGGTTATCTTGAGTAAACTGATTTTCAATAAAAAAGTAGGGGCGTTTCAATTTGCCAATATCGTGATACATTGAGCCCACCCTTACTAACGTGGCATCCGCATGCACGGCCTCTGCAGCGGCTTCGGCCAGATTGCCCACTAAAATGCTATGGTGGTAGGTCCCAGGGGCCTCCATCAATAAGCGCTTCAGCAACGGACGATTGGGATTGGATAATTCCAAAAGCCGTACAGAGGAAGTAATCCGAAATCCCGACTCAAACCAGTGCAAAGCTCCCACTGTTAAAAACGAAGACGCCAATCCGTTGACGATGCCTAAGATCAGTCCAACCACCCAAACCATCAAGCGCATTCCAGTGGTTAGGGCAATCGCGCTGACCACCAAAACATTCATTGCGGAGACAAATAACCCGGCACGTGCCAAATCAGAACGTTGACTTAAACGGGACACACTGTACACCCCGGCAAACCCGCCGAAAAGAGCCACTAAGCCTGTTTGCAGGCCGAATGAGGTTGAAAAAGTAGGATCCACTAAAACTGCCACAAAAAATGCTAAGACCACTGATACTAGGAAAGCAACCTCCACATCGACTAAAATTGCAACAGTCATCGTCGCCCAGGCCACCGGAATAAGTACGCCTGACAAAGAGTTAAAATCAGGTCCTCCTAAATTTAAGGAAATCACCCCGCGCCCCATCGCCAGAACCAAGATCATCGTCAACCCAATTAGAACGCTGCGGTTAGTTAAGCTCAATATCTCCCTTTTATACTGGTACAAATACGCCAAGATAATTCCGATGCCCAGGAAAACCAATAACGCAATCCCTGACGCCGCCTTCCACGTATTAAGGCTATTGATCATACCATAGGCGTCCAACACTTGGTAAATCTCTTTGTCAACAATTTCTCCGGGACCCACGATCTTTTGGTTCGCCTTATAAGGGAGAATGTCCTGTTTCACAAGAGCCCGCGCTGCAGCACGCAATTTTTCAGTGGTTGCTTCATCCACGGTCAAGGTCGGACGTGTCAATTCTTGTTCTACAAAGGCCTTGAAAAATACTTTGGCATCGTCCTGTAAAGCTGATTGATTGATATCCGATTGAGTCCGATCACGGAGTGGCGCCACATCCACGTCGGTCCGAGCACCTGTATTAACATTGCGCGCGTTGCTTAAGATAATGTCGCCGCCGATTTTTTGAACTGCACTTAAAGCATCTGGAGAAGTCTTCATCAAGGAAGTTAATATCCCATCCGGCAAAACAGTGAACGGCTGCGTTTGCTTCAGTTTATTGAGGCGTACACTCTCATCCCCCGTCGTTGTCGCTGCAGCATGCAAAGCAACAAACGCTTTTCCTAGATCATTGGTCAGCATAGTCAAATAATCGTCATCCGGTTTATATACCGGTTGAACTGCTTTCGCCGCAGCGTCCTGGTCTTGAGTATATTTCACCTTATCCTCAATATCCTTGCTCCACTGTGCCGTGATGAGCTGAGGACTGGGTTCCCCAACTTGCAAATGAAGTTTGGAGACAAATAAGCTGGAAGATAAAAGAACCGTAAACAACAGAAAATACATCACCCCAACGATAGCACGCAGCCAGTTGGTGTGATGTCTTAGCAAATACATACGGCCCGATAACCTCTTCCAAACCTTTCTGACCTTTCTAACCTTCAATACCATCATCCTTACTTCCCAGTGCTTCTGTGCCTTACCTCAGTCACACTCTCTAAGCTAAAATTACCATTGTACTCTATTAAGGATTGGCATACACTGCCAAATCTTCGTATGTTTCTACCTCTACTCTAACTCGTTCAGTGCCGGAATTGCTGGGCAGAACCTTCACGCTTTCTTCCAGAATCGGAACCCCGGGCGTAGTCTTCTTAAGGACTTCAATCCGAGCTGCTTGTTCAGCCAAATTACGTGCTTCAGCAACAGACCGCTCGATATGCACATTATGAAGTTCTTTGTAGTTTACTCTAATACCTTCGACAGGGAAGCGCCAATTCCTCCAGGGTAACAGGTATTGACTAAGTACTTCTTTTTCAGTTTGCTCAAACGGAGAATTTTGTGTTGTTACCATTATGACGCGGGAACCAAATTTTATACCCCATCCCGTGGCGACTCTTCCACTTTCCTCGATTTTATCTTCCACCAAGGGAATCTCCTTTTCAGAACTATACCACACTCGTGCACGAACAAACCCTCTGGCCGCAGAAGTTTCGGGGATCGGTTTAGAACCATTTAACTTATTCGTTGCGGAATTCGGAATGCTTGGCGGATTAAGATTTGGCGCCTGCGTAATTAAAACCTGCCCTGCCCGGACAGTTTCGCCTTCGTGAACCTGAGGGATTCCCTGTATCACCATAATTTCCTTGACAAGTCCAGCATGGCTGGCAACAAGATTCCCCGCTTCTTTGGGGATAGACGGACGTATTTTCTCTGATATTTTAATCTTCACTTCTGTTCCACTACGCTCTACCCCGACCCAAGCCGCGTCCGGCAATTGATCCTGAAGCGCTTTGGCAATCTGATTTAAATCCAAGTTCTTTGAATAAGCCCAAGTTTTAAGTCCTAGTTTCTCGGCCCGTTCTAAGACATCCGTTGTTAAAATATTATGATTATCCACCACGGAAATAGACAGCACAAGTTGGGACAAAATGGTTAAGACCAAGGCTATCACGACAATCCCTGTCAAAAGACCCTTTCTACGCCACCAACGTGTGGCAATAAAAGGCCAACCATATTTCGCCATGATATGGACCCTCGAATGGGTCTGACGGGCTGCCCGCCGCAAACGTCGGAAATCCGCAAGCTTGATCTGAGCCCGCATCCCTCGTTCTGACCTTTGAGTATGATAAAGAATTACACCCTCTTTTAAGACTTGATTTAGGAAATACGCCAGTCGGTCTCCCGTCGCAAGGAAAAAAATACGTCCCTGCCAAAATATTCGCAACCATTCAAACATTACTTTACCTTCCCTCCTCCATCTAGAAAAACTTGGCTAGCGCCAAAGCCTCAGACGATGACCCTGGACGATCAATTGTCCCATAAAGTTATTTTTTCTGACTGACGCAGTCAGTTCGAATCATACTTTCTGACCAGTAAATGATAAGGCCAAGAGTTCCCCTTCAATCCGCAGTTCTGTCGCTAATAAAACCTTGAGTTCCAGCCCCTTGCCCTTAAAACAAACATCCCCCTCAGTCGTCTCTAGACGAATTTCTTCCTCTGAAAAGGTAATAACGCTGATATAATTCTCAACCAGAATTTGTTGCCGCCCGGTTATCGTAATTTTCGGACCTTCTCCCACCACATCCGGCGGAAAATCCAAAACGTCTCCGACGCTCCTTTTAAATTTCCTGAACATAAAAAGACCCTCCCTTCTGTATAATATTTATGAAGGGAAGATCAAGAATAGTCCAAGCCTCTGATCTAATTATTTTTTTGATTGATTTTTGGATTGCAAAATAAAAAGACCCAGTTACATTTTATTCTAACGCAACTGGGTCTTTTCTTAGCTCTTAAATTTGTACCGATGGCTTAAGTTCGTCATTCGAACTACGAATATCACCTATGCACCGAGCATTTCCCGTACAACTTGATTGACAAGTTTGCCATCTGCGCGGCCTTTCGTCTTAGGCGATAATGCACCCATGACTTTCCCGAGGTCTTTAGGACCTTGAGCCCCTATCGTGACAACCGCCTCTTGAACGAGCTGACGAATTTCCCCTTCAGAAAGCTGTTGAGGAAGGTAAGCCATTATGACGACCAATTCCTCTTCCAGAGCCTTAACCGTTTCGGGGCGATCCGCTTTTTTAAACTCCTCAAGCGCATCCCGACGCATTTTCATTTCACGCGCTAATACTTCGATGACTTGATCATCGTTAAATTCAATCTTCTTATCAATCTCAGCATTTTTTATGGCAGCCCTAGCCATTCGGATGACGGAAAGTCTTACCTTCCCCTCCTCTTTGGCCTTCATGGCAACCTTCATATCCTCAACGAGGCGATCTTTCAGGGTCAATTCGAGACACTCCTTACTTGAACTTGCGTTTACG
>JARLHW010000303.1 GCA_031292075.1 Desulfosporosinus sp. | reverse complement strand
CGATCAAGCGTCACTGGCGACTATTTATAGTATTATGGCTGTGGTCGGTAAAGCCCTTCATTATGAAAATGCTATGGATTTACTTAGCAAAGCATCGAATCTAGTCAAGGAAAAGTACGGAGATAGCGCTATGGAAAATTTATCGATATATGAAGCCATACTTCAAATTTCGCGTCTAGAACCCTGCATTCTTGCCTTCGCAGGATCGAGCAGAAGTGCCATTGATATGAAGAAACTAATAATAAATGCACACGCTGACACACCCCAGGCTATCTCAAAAAAACGTGCGAGGTTGGTACATTTTTCCAGTTTCTTCGCGCTATATAATGTTGCATTCGGAAACTTTGAAGAAATCTGCGGTTCACAGTATACAGAAGAGCCGTTCTCGGAGTTTCAAACTATGGGACTCATTTGTGGATATTTTATACTTGCCGATTTATGCGCTAGCCACTGGCTAACAGAAACTGCGCATTATTATCATGATGAAGTGCTCAAATGCACAAGACGGATCCGCGGCGAGGACGATCAAGCATTACCTACAGAATGTCTCAGTATAGGCCTATTATACCTTAAAGAAAGAAATTGGACATCAGCTGCGGAGTCACTAGAGAAAGCTCTGAAAAAGTCTAAAAAATCCAAAAACAGCAAAATGACGTTATTAATACTTGGACAACTTGCATTTGCCTATGAGTCCATTGGTATGCATGACAAAAAGATATTGTGCATGGAGGAGATTGAAAGGATCAAGAGGGCTGACTCTTCATTTAATGAAAGAATTATAATTCAGTCTCATATCGATTCTATGCTTAACGGAAGCATCGAAACTTTGAAATGGATGAAGCACATGCTAGTAATAAGGCTCGGCAAAGGCACCCCAATATTGGCGAATATTTACGTAGCATTTATGAACTTCTACTTCCGAGCAGGTGACTTACGCGCGTGTCTCTGGTACATTAACAAGGCGTTAGGACTCGCGTTCCGGAACAAAATCCCCGAAACGGACATGAAGATCTTAGAGATCTACTCGCTGCTGGCTCCAGTGTACGATAAATTGTGTGAGAGCGAAAAGGCGATAACTTGGTACGAGTTCATCATCGCACATTACGAAAAGCTTCCCTACAAGAATCGCGAACTATGCGATGAGTGGACGCATGCGCTCGAGTATATTCGTCGGAAGGAGCGAATTTTAATCGATGAGTTGGCCGTGCTCGAGGCTCGTCCGGACTCCGCCAAAACGGCGGGGAACCGCTACGAAATAGCAGAAGACTACTTTTCCCTTGGCTACTATAGTAAGGCAGTTGCACCTTTCGAATGGTGCATAGAAAATCTTCGCGTCAACGAGAAGCCCGAAATTATCTTTGCACTCGCTGAGATACACTATAAGCTCGGCATAACGTACACAGCGCTGGGGGACTCCACGAAAGCGCTTTCGCATCTCAAAGACGGGGCGATCCCTCTGCTCGCAAATATAGACAAGAATGTGGAGCAGGTGAGGGCTTACTGGGCGGTTGCGGAGATATACGAGAAGAGCGATCCGGAGCAGGCGCGGGCTTACCGAAGGCTCGCGAAGAGTTTGTCGTCTCAGATGCAGCAGAAGCTGGGTATGTGCAATGCGTGCTAATCTATCGGCGAGTCTATATAGTTATTTTGAACACATTATTATGCATATGAGTATATGAATTTGTATTGACATATACAAGAGTTCTTGTCGATTGCCGCAGGTCCGCGATTCCCTTATCAGTGGCGACCACGGGGTTTTGGGGTTTTGGGGTTTTGGGGTTTTGGGGTTTTGG
>JARLHW010000302.1 GCA_031292075.1 Desulfosporosinus sp. | reverse complement strand
TAGAATTCCCGAATCCGCTGAGACTGCGAAGTCAGGAATTCGTTGTGCTGCAAAAGTTCCGCAATTTGAAGCAGAAAATTACAGTGCAAAAGATCAATCTGATTATGAGTTTCTTTCGCCGACTGTTTCAAATCCTCAGCATATCTCTGTAATATCTTTAGAACGGTATCACCTGAGTATAAATAATCATTTAATTTTTTCACAGATGTACTTTCCTTTCCCGTATGGTTTTCACCAAAACGATATCAATCCGATTTTCATAGCAATGATTCATTCTCCGCCTGCCTTGAGAAGACAAAAATGATGTCGTGAGGACCTACCAGTTCCTTGGTTGAAGAGAATTTCCCACTGAAACGAGATTATCAATGAAAAAGAGTCAAGAAACAATATCCTTGAACCCCTGTAAAAGGCCATAATACAAAGTTAGCGATCTTACAACATTGAACTCCAAAAGGAATACCAATAACTGTTGAACATAAAATTAGACCTACCATGTGCCGTTCAAGCAAATCACTATTCTTTACCCCTGCTCCTCACTCAAACAAGTTAATCTGCTTATTCTCAGAAACCCTAAATATCGCTTTTTCCAGCTTCTCATCGTTTTGCAGAGAACTTTCATCCCGAATCATTTCTTCGAATTTCAAATACTCATTGCTCCCGATGGCACTGGATCTAACCTTCAGCATGTAGATTAGGTTAAAACAATTCAGGATGGAGTTTTGTTTCAGATCAGAAAGACAGATCAGCTGGGTGCGGTGTTTTTTGGCGATTTCAAACAGCGGATTAAGCAGGTGTTCCGAGGAAATAGGGCCAAAGGGATTATCCATCACTAAAACGCTGGAATCCTTATCTTCCTCGGCACCCGCAGCTTCCAGGGTCCGCGATCTGGTATAAGCCATTAAAGCTGAAAGCACGGAGAAGTAGACGACAAACTTCTCCCCGCCGGAGTTCTCGCGCACGGCGTCCTCCCAGGTCTTCAGACTGCTGTTTTGCATGTTTAGATCTATCTTAAAGACTTTAACCGGAATATTGGAATTACCCAAATAAATATTGAGTAGTTCCCGGCTATACATTAGTTTGGCTATACCCTTTTTGACCTCTTCCTCACTTTTTTCCTGTCTGGTTTCCTCGCGTACCTTATAGATACACTCTTCAATATATTCCTTCATCCGCTGGCCTGCTGCATCACTGGAATCGAAAGCGAGTTCAATTTTGAGCATTTGCACCGCCCTGCTTCTGCCTTGTAAGCGCACCTTGGAGCGATCGGATATCGTTTCTATTTCTTCATAGAATCTCATCCCTTGCAGCAGACTTTGCTGGATCATGTCCTTTTTGTTGCGCTCTAAATTGAAGAGCTGGTTTTCATGAAGTTTTATTAATTCCCGGAGTTTGTCTTGATGCAGACTCATCCGCTCATAAAGATAATAAAAGTCGTCATAACCCTTCTCTACTTTATCCCATAACAGGTCAAGACCTTTGAAGATATTGCTGATGTTCGTGTTTCTATCCCGGTAGTCGGCTTTCATGCCGGAATATTTGTGTCTTAGGTCACCTGCCTGGGTTCTGTTCTTAGCTTCGACAGCACGATATCCTTCCCCTAATACCCCAGTTTGCCTCTTGACATCTTGTTCCGGTCGGAAACCTTTTTCCGGTTCAATGTTCACTCCGTTTGTATAGGAAGTAATTTGATCGATCAGCTTGTTATAGTCATTAATTTTACGAGATATTTGCTCGATCTCCTCAGTCAATTTGGAAAGCTTGCCTGCCAATTTCTGACGCCGTGCTTGGAAATCCCCATGGATATTCTCCTGACCTAAAGGGTTTTCTGCCCCTAGCTTTCTTACTTCCGGTATTGTCAAATATCCTGCCTTCATACAAACAAACCAAGGAAATCCCTTCACCGGTCTGAACCCATCGATCGGCAACTAAGGTCAGGCTAACCTGTAAATCCTCGTAGGCGATAATGGGTATGGCACGACGCAGGGTCAGATTCTTTATCGCTTGGGCCAGGAATTCAATATTCTCCCTAGCCAGAATTAAGGCATAGGGCAAAACAGGATTGCCGGCTAAGAGCTTTTGCCGAATTTCCGGGGTTTGGTTGCGCAAATAGGCTTCGCCGGTCTCATAGGAAATATCCTTATCGGCCAGAACAGCAACTATTTCCTCCGGAATATGCAGCCTCCCATTTTTGAGTGAAAATAGTGACTCGACAGCATCGTCACGAATTCGCACGGCTTCTTCGAGACTATGATTAAGGTCTTTGAGCAGCTGGCTAAATACTCCCTGCAAGCGTTCCCGGTCAAACCTCAGTTCAAAATCAACCCCAAATTTTTGTAGAATCCCTTGAATCTCTTGTTCCTGTTGCTCGTAATCTTCAATATCTCTCTCCAGGGTGTGGAGAACATTATTTTCGCCGGACCTTTCTTCCTGTACCCTTTGGAGTTCTTGTTCCTCCTCCAGCTCCTTTTGTTCAAGTCCGGTTCTTTCCTCAGCCAGTCGTTGACCCTCGATTTGCAGATCCGCTAGATTTTTCTGAAGCTCAAATCTTGCCTTTGCAATGTCATCACCCGCCAATTCCCCCAGCAGGTTCCTGCTCAGGCTTAGATTGAGCTTGGATCTAACGTCCCGTTCCAAAGATTCATACTGCATCTTTTGCTGCTGGAGTCTGCCTTTATCGCCCTCAAATTTTCTCAAGTCTTGTTCCAGCTCACCGATATCTCTATTAGCCTGAGCCTGTAATTTTTCCTGCACGCCTTTTTCTTCATATAAGCGCGCCAAAACAGACTCCAGAGTTTGTAAGATTTCTTGAATCAAACACTTGAGTGAATATTCCAGATTACGCATCCGCTCATCAGTATCGTACTGTGAACGGGAGATGGCTAACTTCTCGTCAATTCCCGAAAGGTCAGCTCTTTTTACCCTTAGTTCATCTCTTAACCCGGCTGCTTGCATTAGCTTGGCGGATAGTTTGGCAGCGTCGAGTTTCTCCTCGTTTTCCCGACTGCTCAATTCGGTCGCGTCAAGTTTCGAGGCTGCTAACAGATGCTCGTCCATTCTTAACCAATAAGTATTGGAGCGATCCTCGAGATTGATCCGCTGTTGTTCTACCTTAATATTTTCTACGGCCAGCTTATGGCCCTGATTTTTTTCAGTAAGCTCGATTGTTTCGGTGTTTAAATAGCTCTGGATGGCCGCCAGCTTAGCAGCATAGTTTTTTTGTTCTTCCAAACCATTGAGCAGTTCGACTAATGATTCCACCAGCTCTCCGTAGGCCCCCAGAAACTCATCCAGAACTTCCTTTTCTAAGATGAACCGTTCATTCTCAATGACCTCGCGGACGAGACCCTCCAGCATTTCTTCCAGGCGGTGGGCCTCGGCACGGTCTTTGAAAATAACTTTCTCGATGGTTTTAATAATCCATTCGTTTAACAATTGGCTGGAGTTTTTATACTTTTGGAAAATCTCGTCTAAACCGCCTTCATGATCATTGATTTTCGCGATAATATTGCGCCACTCATCTTGAGCTATCCCGAATTCAGCCAGGCGTTTTCTGTAGCTCTCCCCATCGTCATCATAAAAACAGCTGAAATTATAAGGATCTTTCTTCCCCTTCTCAGCCATCATCTCCCGAGCTTCTTTAAAGGGCTTAATCTCTAAAATATTGCCGCTTTGTTTGATGAGCTCGATATTGGCTAGATCAAAGGCATGGGAACCGGTATATCGAGAGGTGAAGGTAAAATACTTCACTCGATTTTTTTCATCCTCTACCCCGGAAACTTCTGCGGATACCATCCCGATACCGGTCAGTAAATAACCCCCGGCAGCATCCAGCTTCCACTCGATCAAAACATATGCTGGCAGCCGTTTCTTGCGGAAAAAAGCGTTGATGCGCCGCCCCTGGATTCTGATTTCCGGAACGATAGGTTGAAAGAATAACTGGACGAGGACACTTTTTCCCCCGCCGTTCGCTAAACTGAGCAGGGAGTTTTCTCCGCCGTGAAAATTAAACGTTTCGTCCTGGATATGCCGCGAATCGTTATTGTAGGAAAAGTTAATAATGCGAATGCGGTTGATTCTAGGCATCCGAACCAACTCCTTCGAAAAACCCTTTAATCTCTTCTACCCGGCTGTCATCCAGGTAATAATTCAGCATTAAATCATCCAGCTTTTTAGCGGGACGTAGTTCCCGGTCATCATCCACAAGTCTCAAGAGATTTTCCCGCTCTAAAAGCCGGCAAGTATTTAAAATCGTGCCTGTTTTCGTTTTCCGGCCTCGTTCCTCGAAATCCTGTTTGCTTTCCCATAGTTCGGCAATCCGCGTAAAATTGAGAGCATATTTTTCTTCCATAAGCTTAGCCTCTTCACTGTCTGCTAAAGCCCTACTAAAGCGACTGTCCAGTTCTTCAACCAACTTGCTAATTCTGATAAATTCCCGCTGCTTGGGATTACGATTCCGTCCGCCGTAAAATAAGTACAAAATGAACATCGAGATGTAACTAAGCAGGTAGGCATCGACTAACCTAGCATCCGTGGCTACCGCTTCCCGGATATCCTTGGTTGTAAAACCCAGGACCCCGTTCCCGCTATTCGGCAGCAAATAGATGCTCCCCGCTGCTTCAAGGACTTTAAAATCGAGTTCCTCTTCAAATTCCGCCAGGATTGCTCTGACCTCCACATTGCGAAACTCGAGGAAGAGATCCCCCTCGGTTTCCCGATCCAGCTGCCCCTTGTCCAGCAATTTACGATAGATCTTAAGCGCAGTTTTTATATCGCTCACTCAAAGCTCACCTCAATCTTAAAATCACTGATCGCGATACGCCTGCTAAACATCTCTTCCCCGATATGGGTTTCAATAACTTGTTCCAATAATTGTTCGTCCGGTTTAGTGATCTCTAGTTTTTTGATCCCATATAAATCCGGCTGAACATATTCAATCCGATACAAACAATAGCTGACATCCAGTTCCCCTGTGGCATTGGCCACGACATCCTCCCGCTGGGCTTTCCACTTATTCAAATCGATAACCTGCAGGTCATAAAGCTTGAGCATGGTTTTGAAGATCAAATCATCCGCTGTTAATTCTTGAAATACTTTTTCCTGACTCTGCAGATCCTGAAAAAACTCGCTGAACCTAAAGGATCCCCTTTGACGACCGGCAAACTCTAAAATACTCCGGATAAACTCGATATTACTGTCGTTAATTTTCTTTATTTTCTGCAGTTCTTTGTCTTCGCCCAGTTCTTCCATGACGATACTGGGGAGAATCTCTTCTTCCTGCTTAAGCCTGGCCTGCCTTTCGTAGAGAGTCAAGAGATTCAAGATGCGGTCGGGATTAGGATTAAATAAGGGATTTAATAATTGCCAGAGGGATGAAATGTTTTGTTCTGCACACTTTTCTAAGGGTTTCAAGATCACCTGTTCAAAATCATAATAACGGGCTCTGGAAAGGGCAAAGGAATCCGCGATGGTTTCTTTATAGATCCGTGCCAAACTGAGCCGTTCCAAAATCAGTTCTTTTTGTTCGCTGATCGTTAGATTAATATTTCTGCGGATGACGCCAATCTCTAAGCGGGCTTTAGTCATCTGCTCATCCAAAGCTCCCCGGGTATCTTCCTCTTCTTTAAGGCGTTCTTCCGAAAGCACGATCATCTCCCGAATCTCGTTCATCATGCTGTATTCTTCTTCGAGAAGGGTATAGGTACTGGATACCAAGCGTTCGAATTCCTCGATATTGACATCGTAGATATTTTCCCGTACCTTCTGAACAAACTGCTTGATATCGTTTTTCTTTTGCCTAATCATCTGGACAAGGTTCGCACTTTGGCCGATGGCCTTTTTGTAGTTTTTGCGCTTAATAAGTTCGCGCAGTTTTAGCTCTTCAATCGTAAAGCTAATTTCCTGCTCGACTTCTTTGGTGCGAAACAGTAAATCATACCCTTGAAACGTCAGTTGGTAATTCAGGACATAGCCGCGCGGATCATCGATCAGCTTGTCATCAATCAGTCTAATGCGCAGCTGCTCCATACCCTGCCCGTACTTCATGACCGGAAAGTATCTGGCCTCGCCTCCGTTTTGCAGGATATCCTTAATGATGTATTCCGTCAGCTTGCGAGCGACTTCCGCTGTCAGGTTGAGAGAATAGGCAGGGATAATCTGAGCAACGAAGTCAGCAATACTCTCCATGGTGCAATCTTCGTCCTCAGTTAAGGTCTTTTCCATGATAAATACGAGGACTGAAAAAATTATATTATCCAGCTGCCCAGGCTCAAACAATTTCTCAAACTCCATCTTGCGATTGGTGCGATTAATAATGGAGTCGATAGCCGCGACAAGCTTCATCCTCTGTTCAAAGCCTTCGAGAAACTCAAATTTCATTGTCACGTAATCTAACCCTCGTTCCTGCTACTTGAGAATTTTGGCTGCCACTTGATAATTAACAATCTCCTGGGGTATGTACCTGCCTTCTGCCAATATAGAATTAAGCCCCGACTCTTCAGTTAGTCCTAATAGGGAAAGAAATTCATGAAGCGGGCCAGTAACTCCTCTTTGATCGAGTGATTTTGGCAACTCCACTGACTGAGCGAGTTCCAGCATAAGGCGGTACAAAGAAACGAAGGGTTTTATATCAAGGGAGGGGTTGGCTTCTCTGGTTCGAAAAAACAGGCGGATACCTTCCCAATCGAGATCACCAAAGTAGAGAAAGCGGGCAGCTTGTCCTCCTTGACCACCTTGTCCGCCTAACATAGCGGCCCTGTATTCTTCCAAGGCCCCTTGCTTGGTGATCTTGTTACCTTCTCCATACAGGAGAACATATATTTCAGTCCCGGAGATGCTATTTTTTCCGGTTGCTTGCATCAGCTTGCGAAACGTAAACCAAGTGTCTTTATTCTCGATAACTAAGACAGTCATAAGCTCACCAGTCTGATGGTGATATTCAAAAAAGGGCTCAGGAGTATCATAATAGTTAAGAAAATTCTCTTCTAAGGCATTAACAAAAAAATAAGAAGTCAATTTCAAGCTCATTAAAAAGAGACGTATCCCTTGAAATATGTTTTAATTGTTAATTACTACAAAAACAAAAAAACATAACAAAGGATACAGAAATATGATACTTGGTATTTT
>JARLHW010000301.1 GCA_031292075.1 Desulfosporosinus sp. | reverse complement strand
CATTTCTGCCTTTTTCAGAAAGTGATCATCTGCATCAGTTAATTCGTGATTATATGCGGGTTGCCCATCTGCCGACTTTGAAAAAACACCGGGGTATGCATTCGCTCCGTCATACGGTGGCTTCAAGGATGCTCGAGCATGACACCCCTCTTGCTGTTATATCAGATATACTGGGTCATACAAACACGGACTCCACGGCTGTTTATTTGAAAGTGGATGTCAATAAACTGAAGGAATGCTGTTTAGGTACTCCGGAGGTGGATGTGTATGAGTAATTACCTGTTTAAAGGACCCTTTGCAGAGCATATTGAAAACCATGTCTCTTTGAAAAAAGCAATCGGCTACAAATATGAGGCAGAAGCAAAGCATCTATTGCGGTTTTCTGCCTTTACTGAACAAAAATATCCCGAAGCAACAATGCTTACAAAGAAAATAGTGTTAGATTGGTGCTCAAAAAAGAGTTATGAGGCACAGGCCAATCAGTGTACGAGGACTTCGATTCTGCGGCAACTTGCCATATATATGGATGGTGTGGAGATCGGCGCATACGTCCTACCGAAAGGATATTATCCCACGGAAGAACAATATGTGCCTCATATCTATACGGAAAATGAACTGCAGCGTTTCTTCCATGGAACAGATCAATGCCACTATGTCAGTGAATGTCCCTATCGCCACCTCATCATGCCGGTATTCTTTCGTATGGTTTATTCCTGTGGCCTTCGTTCCTCAGAAGCAAGACTCCTGAAAGTATCAGATGTGAATCTTGAAACAGGCGTACTGTCAATTCATCATTCAAAGAAAGATAACAGCCGCTTAGTTCCAATGTCAGATGAACTTACAGAACGATGCCGGAATTATTCTGCGAATGTGCATATGTTCTTAAAAGAAACTGATTGGTTCTTCCCAGGATTAAATGGAAAACCAATGACTTTAGGGAACGTTTATCACAATTTCAGGCGGTTTTTATGGAGAGTTGGCATTTCTCACGGCGGGAGGGGAAAAGGACCTAGAGTACAAGATTTTCGACAAACATACGCATGTCACTGCTTAAAAAAATGGGTTATACAAGGTAAAGACCTTGCAGCATATCTTCCAGTACTGAAAACATATATGGGGCATGATTCCTTTGAGGAAACAGCGTATTACCTTAGGCTGACTGCTGATGTTTTTCCGGATATATCGATCAAGTTGGAAGGATGTTATCCAGACATCATTCCAAGACTGGAAGGTAGTGCCGATGAAACCGACTGATTTTGCTACCTACCTTACAGAATTCCTTTCCATATATCTGCCAGAGCAGAAAAATGCAAGCAGAAATACAATAGCGTCCTACCGTGATACCTTTAAATTGTTAATCCGGTACTGTCATGAACAGAGGGACATACCTGTCGAAAAGCTGAACATGAGCATGCTGACAAAAGGGCTGATTGCCGATTTTTTAGAATGGATTGAAAAGGGTCGCAAATGTAGCATTGCAACTCGGAATCAGAGGCTCGCAGCCATACATTCCTTTTACCGATACGCGCAGTACGAAGAACCGTCAGGA
This sequence comes from Desulfosporosinus sp., assembly GCA_031292075.1. Classification (GTDB taxonomy): domain Bacteria; phylum Bacillota; class Desulfitobacteriia; order Desulfitobacteriales; family Desulfitobacteriaceae; genus Desulfosporosinus. The sequence continues at coordinate 715 of JARLHW010000301.1, read as the reverse complement.
ATACTTCATTTCCAAAAGGTAATTGCCATACCAATTAAGAAGACATCAAAACCATCGATACCCCATCTGACGCCTGAGGCAATGAAACTTTTATTATCACTGCCTGACAAGATGACATCAAAAGGCAGACGAGATCTAACATTGTTAAGCGTCCTTTACGACTCCGGATGCAGGGTGCAGGAATTAGCCGACCTCAAGGTGCGTGATGTTGTACTCAATAATCCAGCAGTACTTATACTTACAGGAAAAGGGAATAAGGTGCGAAGGGTTCCACTGATGAAAAACACTATGACTTTGTTGGAGCATTATATTAAGGAGAATTCCCTTGATAAACCCTGGAAAAGTGATTATCCTCTCTTTATGAATAAGCAGCATAACAAGCTCACTAAGGAAGGCGTCGCTTACATTATTTCTCAGTATGTTGGTTTAGCAAGAAGGATATCCACGATTGTTCCGGAGAAAGTGATGCCCCATATGTTTCGTCATTCGAAAAGTATGCATCTGCTGCAGGCTGATGTTAGCCTTATTTATATCCGAGACCTTCTTGGGCATGAGGATATCAAAACTACCGAAATTTATGCAAAGTGTGATACTGAGTTGAAACGCAAGGCAATCGAGAATGCCTATCCAGATTTGGTAGATAGCAATCTCCCTGATTGGAACAAAGATGCAGCATTACTTGACTGGCTTTCGAATCTCAAGTAGTCCTGATATT
>JARLHW010000300.1 GCA_031292075.1 Desulfosporosinus sp. | reverse complement strand
ACATACTATGCGTGGTTTCGTTGCTGCCGATATTCCAGACGGGCGCTATCTATTGACATGGAGTGAAATGATAAACTTGATATCCGAGGACAAGAACTACAAGCTGTCCGACATCAAGACACTCGTTACTCTAAAGGTGGCATACCTGGCCGAAAAACTGGCGACTTCTGGTTTCGTCCCCAAGCATCTCTATCCGGAACAGATGATGTTTATGGTGAGGAGCGCAATGGATTCACATGCCGCCCAGGGTGTTGTGGCAATTCTGATCCCTGTTCTTCAGGAGTCTCTTGTCAAGTACGAAAATCAGATCTTCTGGAACGAACAGGAGGTTAACGCGTACGTTGAGGCCATTTACGGAATGAAAAAGTAAAGACAATAACAAAACATGGATTCTGTTAAAAAAGTAGTGGATGAAGAGATTGCCCTGTTGCCTGAACGTTTCAAGGAGAGGAGAAAGATAGACTATGTATGCTACTGTTTGAGATCAGTCACAGCTAGGGCTAGGACCTATTTTGGAACAACACACGATCTTGTTCATCGCCTCAGACAGCATAATGGTATCATAAAGGGCGGAGCAAGAGCAACAATGACTTCTCGGCCGTGGAGGGTTGCAATTGTGATTTACGGTTTTTCCAGCCGTTCTGCAGCCTTGCGCTACGAATGGTTCTGCAAAATGAAGCATTCTCAGGCGGCATACACCGACGCTCTCCAGAAAGGTGCCAATTCCATTGAGAGAAGAGTAGCATTGATGACCAGAGCAAAGCAGATGTGTCCAAAAGAGGAGTTGCAGTACTACTTTGGTGACACTTATTTCGAGCAGTGCTGTGCCACATCAACATCTGAAGAACAGGACAAACAAATATGCTATGTTTCCATGTAACTAAAAAAACTCTCTGTTTTTTATTAAATTGGTCTGTTTCGCCACGCTTCGAGTTTGTCGAGATTGCCAATCACTGCATTAGGGAACACTTTGTCGTCTCTAATCAGACCTGTGATTTGACCTAGAACATATCGGACAGCATCGGCGCCGTTTTTCCCTGCAAATGTCGAGTAATAGGTCTCGACATATTCGTTTATGTCCGCCCAGGTCATAAATGGATAGCGAATAGGCCCATATCCCTCTATGGGTTTTATGCAAATAGGCCATTGCTCTCCTTGTTTGTCGACGTTGTACGGACAGATGAGTCTGGTCGAATCTATCTTGCCGCCGTAGCGATCGGTCATTTTCCAACGATTGCCGTACCAGGTGTCAAAGTTGGTCTGTGTCGTCTGCAGCGCCAGTCTGCCGGAATGGTCGAGATACTGTTTGTGTGCCATCAGCTCCTTGGCCGCATCGACAATCATGAATTCACCTTTT
>JARLHW010000299.1 GCA_031292075.1 Desulfosporosinus sp. | reverse complement strand
GTCGATGGTATGACTTTACTGGTTTTCCCAAAGAACAACGCCAAAAGTATTATCGCCAGGTTCGTAAGATGACTGATCAATTTAGGTATTCTTTAGCTGACTTTTCCAGTCATGAGTATGACAAGTATTTCATGGATGACCTGTCACATCCCAGTGAGAAAGGTTGGCTTGAATTTGATGAAGCTCTAGATAAATTCATTCATCAAAAATCTTAAGTTTCCCAGGGCCGCTTGACATTGAGATGCATTTCATGCCAATTCTAGGTGAATTGTAATGATTGTGGCAACATGGTATGCTTTATGTAGTACATAAAGTTGGATGGTGATATTTTTGTTAAAATGGCTAATCATTACTTATAATTTGCCATCAGAACCATCAAGGTTAAGAGTTGCTACTTGGAGGAGCCTAAAAAAATTGGGTGCTGTCAATATTCATCAATCCTTGTGGTTACTTCCTTTTAACGATGAAAATTACACGGCTCTATCCTTGGTGGCCTCGAACATCACAGACAATAGTGGAGAGGTCCTCTTGATACAGACGATTGCTATGGAAGAAAAGTATGAAAAGGCGGTTGTCGCTCGTTTTAATAAAGCAAGAAAAATTGAATATGAAGAAATCTTGGATAAATGTGAGGATTTTTTTGCTGAAATTAATAAGGAAATAGAACGGAAGAATTTTACATTTGCTGAAGCTGAAGAGAACGAAGAGGAACTGGAGAAGCTTCTCTCCTGGTTTAAAAAAGTTCAGTTGAGAGATCTTTTTGAATCTCCTTTACAGGAAATCACGGCTAAAAAATTAGAAGAATGCCGCAAGTGTTTTGAGGATTTTAACAGTAAAACCTTCGAGAATGAGAAAAACGAATCCCCACCGGACATTCAAATAGCAAATGATAGCTTGGCGTAACAAAATACGCCTTTGTGGGACCTAGGCAATAATTGCCTAGGTCTTTTTTTATACGGGAGGATATAGGAATATGTTTGCTAGCACATTTAGGATTTGGAGCTAGGCCAAAGAACTAGAAGAGAAACAAAATTTACCTAAATTTAACATATTATTTACACAAAACGAATTGTAACGACTGTCACATTAAAATATAATAAATTTGAATGTAACTAGTATTACAATTAAGTTAACAAATTTGCAAGACTATCATACAAAGTATATCAACTATGTTTTGTAGCTATTACAGAGGTTCGGTTATTAAACAATGTGATTAATACCGGATATAACACTCTGCTGGTACAAAACTTTACATAGGGACGGCTGAAACGTAAGTGAAAGAGGAAAGTTCAGTAAAACTAAAGTGTAAATTGAAAGGAAGGTTTAACCATGAAACGATTTAATGTCACAAAGTTGCCCTTGGTAATTATGTCCTTTGTTCTGCTGGGTGCCACAATCACAGGCTGTGCTACTTCCAAAGTGGCCACCAATGCGCCGGTCGCCGCTACGCCGTCTGCTGCGCCAAAAGAATTGGTATTTTACTCTGCCCAGGGTTATGACGACCCTGTAGGTAAGGCATTTCAAGCTAAAACCGGGATAAAGGTTAATTTGGTGGATGATTCTACGGGTCCCTTGGTGGCCAAGATCGAAGCAGAAAAATCCAACTCTCACTGGGATGTGGCCTGGTTCGATGGTGATGCTACCATGCAGGCCCTAGATAACGAGGGCTTGTTACTTCAGGGCTGGACCCCAAATAATGCATCTAACTTGACCCAGCTGGGGCAGTCCCTAATTGCACCAGATAAATCCTATTATCCGGCCAGCACGACAGCTGCTGCGGCTATAGGAGTAAATACCCAAATGGTGTCTCCTGCTCAGTACCCCAAGGACTGGAGCGATCTGTTGGGTCCAACTTTCAAGAATTCCGTGGCTATGAACGACCCCAGCATATCTGGACCGACCTTCCCTTACGTCTCGGGCATACTTCAACTTATGGGGGAAGCTCAGGGTAAACAGTTTTATACTTCTCTAAAGGCTAACGGACTTAAAGTTTTTCCGACGAATGATAATACCTTGCAGGCACTTCTGACTAAGCAGGTCAAGGCTGTGACAATTCAAGACTCAGCTTTGGTGGAGGCGAAACAAAAGGGTGATCCAATCGAAATCATTTATCCTTCTTCAGGCGTCTTTACCTTGCCTGGTGTCATTGCCATCAACAAGAATGCCCCGGATATAGAGGCTGCCAAGCAGTTTGTGGAATATGTGCTCTCTCAGGAGGGTCAAAAGGTTATGATCGATCCTAAGAATGGCGGTGGGGACTCCTACTTCAACCCCGTGATTACAGGGATTGAGCCCGATCCAGCCCGTCAGCAAAGCAGTATCAACTGGATCAAGGTCGACCCCATAAAAGCGGCGCAAAACGAAAATGATATTAAGAAGTGGTTCCATGACACGATTACTCAATAAGCTGCGGGTGCCTCGCTTAGGCGCCTTGCTGTACGGTCTTTTGGGGGCGGGGTTCTTGGCGGTCCTGGTAGGCTATCCACTAGCAACCCTCTTGCTACAAACGGTTTTGCCTCATTTATTTAGTGTAAAAATGAACCTAGAGCCATCCTTGGCTCCCTTGACGGCGGTCTTTGCTGACCGGGCGAACCTCCTGGCGGTAGTCAATTCCATTTTTTTGGGTATCGCCGGGACAGCTCTGGCCATGGTTCTGGGTACCTTGACTGCCTTCGCGGTAGAAGGTATGGGCGGTTATCGGCGGACCGTTTTGGACGGTCTGACTTGGTTGGTCTTCTTCCTGCCTTCCTATGTTATCGCCCAAGGTTGGGTTGTTTTCATGCAGGATGGAGGTATTCTATCTCAATTCCTGGGATTGCCCGTTGGTTGGTTGTCTTGGTTTTTTACTCGTCTGGGGGTTGTGTTGGTTATCGGCTTCAGTTTTTTTCCTTATGTGCATTTCAGCATGCAACAGGGTATCAGGAACATAAACCTTGACTTGGTGAATGCTGGTCGGCTGGCGGGGGCCAGCCGACTCCAGGTCTTTTCGCGGATCATCTTGCCCCTTCTGACGCCGGCCTGGCTGGCTGGCGGATCGATTGCCTTTGCCGAAGCATTCGGTGATTTCGGCATACCAGCAGCTGTGACGCCTCTGACCCATATACCGCTGCTCCCCTATCAGATATATGTGGCCATGGGCCAGGCCCCAGTGGACTATCCGATGGCCGCCGGTTTGTCTCTTCTGGTGATAATGATTTCAGCGGCTGCCATCTTGCTGCAATTCTTCTGGATGAGGAGCAAAGAGTTTAGTATGGTTCCCTCCCGGCAAAGGTCCGTTTCGAGGGGGAAACCGTTGTTGACCGTCATGGCTTCCCTGGTGCTATTCATTGCGTTAGTGATCCCTCTCGGGTCAACCTTGATCGTTTCTTTGTGGAAGGTGTGGACGAAGGGCATTAGCCCTGGAAACTGGACCCTCGCCAATTATTTCAACGCTCTTGCCAGAGGCAGCAAGGTCTGGCACTCCCTAGGACTTACTCTGCAATATGCGCTGATTGTGGCAGTGCTGACCATGATCTTAGGTGTGCTGGTGGCTTATCAGATGTCTTTTCAAAAGTCGGTTGTCAATTCCTTTCTCAATATTGTGACCATGTCCGTTATTGCTGTACCTGGTATTGTCATGGGGGCGGCGTTCATATTTGCCTGGAACGCAGTGTGGCTAAAGCCGTTGGATTTGGTTCTGTATGGTACGCCCGTCTGTTTGACCATGGCCTACATGGCTACTTACGTTCCTTATGCCATCCGCATGCAGATGGGCGCCATGGGTCAGTTCCCACCCAACCTTCTGAAAGCGGCTCGGGTGCAGGGGGCAGGCAACACCACGGTACTACGGAAAATCGTTTTTCCCCTCGTGGCAGGAACCGCTATTTCTACCTTTTTCATGGCCTTCACTAAGGTGGTCTTCGAACTTCCGGCGTCGAGCCTTCTTTATCCACCGGGGAATCCAACTTTTTCTGTTATTGTTGAGCATACCTTTCAGAATTTTGATTGGTCCCTAGGTTCGGCCTTCACTGTCCTTGGTTTGGTAGTAGTGTTGGCTATGTTTAGTCTCGGACAATTTTTGATTAACTTTTACAGTCGGGGCTATGGAAGGCGATTGCAAAATAGTATCAGTCCTGAATTGACAGAGGAGCCAGTCCTAGTTGGAATAGGGGAGGTAACGACATGAACGTGATCTTGGAAGATGTAACTAAATACTACGGCAGTAAACTGGTCTTAGACCGGGTATCACTCTCAATTCCGGAAGGTGGTTTTATAGCCTTGCTGGGTCCTTCGGGTTGTGGAAAAACCACACTCTTGAATGCTTTGGCAGGTTTGACAAATATTGACGGTGGAACAATCAGGGCGGGTGGGGTTACGTGGTCAGCCAAAGGATATAATCTGGTTCCAGAGGAACGGAATATCGGGATGGTATTTCAAGATTTTGCTCTCTGGCCGCATATGAACGTCTTTGAAAATGTTGCTTTTAGCCTGCGCTTGAAAAAGCGCCCCTCCCGGGAGATTAAAGCGCAGGTCGCTGAAGCCTTGGCTACCGTGCAGATGAAAGGCTACGAGGGGAGTTATCCATACCAATTGTCGGGGGGACAGCGCCAGCGGGTAGCCTTTGCTCGGGCCCTAGTAGTTCGCCCGTCCCTGTTGCTTATGGATGAGCCATTGTCCAGCCTAGATGCCCAGTTGCGAGAAAAAATGCGCTGGGAGATTATCCGAATTGTTCTAGGGGCAGGCATTACCACTGTTTATGTCACACATGACCAAGCCGAGGCCTTAAGTCTGGCTGATCACGTAGTCTTATTGAACCAGGGCAGAATAGAACAAGCGGGTAGTCCAACCCAGCTCTATCGCGAACCAGCTACGGTTTTTGCTGCCAATTTTTTAGGATGTTCCAATTTACTAGAGGGGCGGGCCTTGGAAGTGCGCGGTGAATATTCTATGGTGCTTTGCCAAGGACTTAAAATCTATACTTCCGGAAAGTTGTCTCTTGGGCAAGAAGCCGAAATAATGATCCGACCGGCCGACATAATGATCAATACTCAAGGTCAGGGTCCTGGAACCTTACTTAAAGCTGTTGTACGGCAGCGTTCCTTCCAAGGGGTTTACTGGCAATATCGAGTAGCTTTAGAAGAAGCTCCGAATATTCAGCTCGAGGTCTGGAATACTCAAGAAATGGCAGTTACAGATGTTATTCAGATATGGTTGCCGGCCGTTCGTTGCCGGGCCTTAAGCGACGTGCTGGAAAATTATCACGCAGAGTATAAATGTGCTAACTTATAACCTATATCCAGTACCTGTAACTTGTGTCTATACCTTCGGCGATACCTCACCCACCCATCCATTACTCATACTATAACTATTTGCCTTGTATCAATTGTTGTAGCAGTGTATAATACAATTAAAAAATGTAACAAATGTTACATTTTTTAATTTTTGTAGAACGAAAGGAGAATATTTGTATGGTCTGGTCTTCAATCATCCCGTCTTTTCTGGCTTCAATGGTTGAATTCGTTGAAGCTCTCACGATTGTGTTGGTCGTCGGGGTTACTATTAATTGGAAGAGTAGCCTGTTAGGCGCTGGCGCAGCGGCCCTGACGCTAGCAGTTCTGGTGGCTATATTTGGTTCTACCCTCGTACTTTTTATTCCTATCGAGGTTCTGAGACTGGCGATCGGCATCATCCTTATTCTCTTTGGCCTGCAGTGGCTCAAAAAAGCCTTGCTTCGTTATAGCGGTCTAAAAGCTATGCACGATGAAGCCGCGATTTATGAAGAGGAGATGCGACAACTCAGAGCCCATGGGAAAATAGATCCCGGAAAGTTTAATGGTTTCGGATTCCTTACGTCTTATAAAAGTGTTCTCTTGGAAGGTCTGGAAGTGGCGTTTATTGTCATCACCTTTGGCTCTACAGCTTCTACTGATAAATTCAGTGGAATCTGGACGGCATCGGTGGGCGCTTCGCTGGCCTTGCTCATTGTCGTGATTCTTGGTCTGGTGATTCGTGGCCCGCTGACGAAGATTCCGGAAAATGCCCTGAAATTCTCCGTGGGTATTATGCTGGTAACCTTTGGTACGTTCTGGGCCGGAGAGGGTCTGGGTATTCAATGGCCCTATGCTGATTTGTTCTTGTTCGCTTTGATAACCTTTTTCCTAGTCTTGAGTGCCATCCTTGTCAATTGGCTGAAACCTTATGGAATAAGACAGAGAAAATTAGCAGGTCAGGGAGGAAGTGGACGATGAATATATTTAAAAAAGTCTTCGATTTTTTTTGTGGGGACTGGAGAATTTTCTGGGGGATCGCTCTAACGATCGTTCTCATTGAACTAGTCAAAAGCTGGGTTGTTCCAACCCTAGTTCTTGTCATTTTTCTGCTTGGTATTTCGCTAAGTTTGGCATTTTCTTTGAAGCGAGAAATTACGAAGTAGTTTTGTTTGGTATGTATCAAATCCATATGCAGAAGTCTGAGAACATGTTATCAATAAGGGACAGGATGGCGCGTACCATCCTGTCCCTTTTAATGAATTAGTTGTGGTCAAGTCTCATCGTTCTTATAGTTACAGAATTCGTTGAGCACCTATGTACGCGTTCAACCAGTAAGAAGTAAATGTGTAAATTGTGACACCTTTGTGGGTAGTGGCACTAATGAATTGCGAGTTACCAAGGTAGATCCCCACATGGCTGATCGTTCCGTTTCCAGTAAATGAGAAGAAAACTAAATCACCAGGGTGCAGGTTATTGTAGGGCACAGTAGAGCCTATCTTAGCTTGATCTCGGCTGACGCGAGGAAGCTTGATCCCCTGGGACGCAAAGACATATTGGGTGAAACCGGAACAATCAAAACCAGCTGGGGTCGTTCCACCCCATAAATAGGGCGTTCCAAGCAAATTTTTTGCTTCGGACATAATCCCATTGATTTTGGCGGAGCTTGAGCTAGGTACAGAAGGAGTTTGCTTTTCCTCTAAGGCGTTTTGGGTTAAAGGACCTGCGATTCCGTCAACTTGAAGGTGATCGTTTACTTGGAAAGCATCCACGGCCGCCAATGTTTTAGGACCATAGATTCCGTCTAACGTTCCGACAGAATATCCTAAATGGGCCAATTCACTTTGTAGTGTCAGGACGTAAGCGCCGCTTGAGCCCAATTTCAGGGTTGCAGCCTGGGCTACTGGAGTAAAAGCCATACTGCCCATAAGGGCCAATGTGCCGATAACCGTTAATTTGCGACGTGTCCAAATTAAGTACTTTGTAATTGTATTTGTGTATTTTTGCATTTGTTTTTCTCTCCTTTAATTAGATTTGTAGATAACTTGTAATGTTTTTAAATTCTCGCGCTTTAAAATGGGGACAAGCGATGGGGCTATCATAACATCTAAAAACTTAAAAAATATAGTAAAGGTTGTTGGTAGACGTTCCATTTATATCCAGAATGGATTACAAACATAAGAACTGAAAAAAGCTGAGCTTTATGCTCAGCTAATGTTGACTAAAGTTTCAACATTTTTTCATCTTTTTTTAATCTTCGAGTGTTAAAATAGCGTATCTTGGCAGTTTAACAATAACCTCAAGGTTGGTAAGAATCCCAAAAAAGGAGAAGAGAGTTTATTTATGAAAATAAAGCGCAGCATTCGAGTGAAAGCTATTATCGCATTTTTGGGCTATAACCTTATCCTGGCGATAATACTTGCTCCTTTTGTTTTGTTCTGGGGTCCCTTTCAGGCCCTCAAAGTAGTGGCGGTTGGCTCGGTTTACACTTCACGCCATCCTCAGGTTGTCAAGGCCTTCCTGTCCCAAGCAGAAATAGACAGGATTATGAACCTTAATAATTCTCAAGGAATAAGTACTAGTCAAACGATTGGACGAACAAAGGTGATGGCTGATGCAGGTTCGGGAATTACCATTGAAGATATTCAAGGTCCAAGCTTCAAAGGAAAAGTGATGCTAATCAAGGATCCGAAACGAGTCAAGGTGGCGGTTACCAAAGAAATTGGGGTAACAGGAGAAAGGGTCAGCGATCTTGTTAAGGATATGGGAGCGGTTGCTGGCATAAATGCGGGTGGGTTCTATGACCCCAATGGTAAAGGAAACGGAGCATTTCCAGATGGATTAACGGTCCATGATGGAAAATTAGTCCATAATAATGTGGGAGATAAGGCTGTTAATATCGTTGGCTTTAATGATCAGGGAAAGTTGATCATTGGCAATATGACAGCTACCCAAATAGAACAGAATCACATTGGCGAAGCGGTTACCTTTGGTCCTAATCTTATTGTAGATGGTCGACCCGTGATTTCCGGAGACGGTGGTTGGGGGATTGCTCCCCGGACAGGGATCGGGCAAATGGCCGATGGAACTGTCATTTTCGTAGTCATCGACGGTCGACAACCGACTTGGAGTATCGGAGCAACCTTACGTGACCTCATGAATGTCTTTGCTGATTATCATGCCATAAATGCAGTCAACCTCGATGGTGGTTCTTCTTCAGAACTTGTTTATAATGACAAAGTCGCGAATAAGCTTTGGGACATTTTTGGCGAACGCTACATTCCCACTGGCTTTGTCGTTACCCCGTAGGGTACGCTGTCATCTTTGTTTTACCAAATTAGAAAGTATATGTTTCGGGTGGCATAAGTGCAACCAAAGACTTCTGCCGGCGCCTGTGGCTTGGCGCAAGTCAGGTTTTCTTTATCAGGAAGGCTAAGCTAGAACTTGGTAAAGCCTTCTCCGCACCCACAAAAAAGGAGAAATCACGTATGAAGAAGAAACTGCGCGTTATATTAGTTTGGACATTGATTTCATTTCTCCTGCAATATGGAGTTTATTCAATCCTAAATAACGAAGTTCAAAAAGTTATGGCACCAACGACCGTAGCTAATACCACCCCGATTACGCTCCAGCTGAAAGCCACTATCCCAAGTTCTGATCTCACAAATATTCAAATCTCTTATGCGAAGGATTATTTAGCTTATACGGAAAAAGGAGCTCTGAAGGTCTTTAACCTCAAAAAGAACAAAGTTGTTTTTCAAAAAGAAGCGCCCTCTGCCAATGATAAAACTTTAGGTGTTCTCCTGTACCAATGGTTGCCAGACCGAAATACATTGCTGTATTTTTATGCCAGGAAAAACCCCGATCCAGTAACGTATGTTACTGTTTATCCTCCTAAAACTACGATTCAGGTGACGGCGCCAACTCCTGATCCGAATTTGGTTGTGCCGAAAACAGAAGATCCCAATCAGACAATTGTTCAAGAAGTTCCAAAAACCGTAACCAAAGAGGTTACCGTGGCGCCTCACATTGAAAAGCGCTATGGAAATCCGCAAATAACAGAGCTATATTCCCTGGAATTTCCCAATAGTGATGAAGATACCGCTCCCGATGATCGTTTTAATCAAACAATTAACAACTTTCCAGCAGGAGGTAAAATTAAAAAATTGGTAGTGTCGACGTGCACTAATCTGATGTACCTCACCGTGAATAACCCCTCGACAGAACTGCTCTTGGAAATAGACGTGATGAAAAACGTTCGAACCTTAAGCAAATCGGGAGAGACGATCGACAATATGGCTGCTTCGGATCGGTATGGAACCCTTTTTCTGGACAGTAAAGAGGGGAGCACCCATCAAGTCATCGCTTGGGATGGTACAAAGCGACAGATCGTTTCTGAAAATAATAACGATCAAATATTAGGCATTAAAGATGGAAAGGTGTACATTGGTGAGGTTCAGAATAATGAACTCGTAAAAATCAAAACTACTTCCGACCTTATCCATATGACAAAAAAACCTGCTTTGACAACGGAGTGGGAAGGCACGATTCCATTGAACAATAACGTACGTACCCTGATCGGTGCTCAAGGACAAATGATCGTTTATGATCAGCAAACAGCTTATATAGTTACCGCTGGTCGTCTGACAGAGGTTAAATTGCATGGGGATGAGAATTACGTCTCTGACGATGGCGCTGAGCTCGTTCAACTCAGCAAGCAAGGAGTATCTACTTTAGTAGAGTTGCAACCTCTCTAGTCTTAAAGTTGATTGGGAGAGGGTATAGATATGACATTTCCAACCGACTTAGTAAACAAAGGAGGGTATAGGTGATGATGGTTGATACAACTCTCAATATATTACTGATTGAAGACGACCGTGCCATTGCTAAAGTCATTGCCCTAGAATTGGAACATCAAGGACATCGGGTAGGGCTGGCTGCTGACGGTAGGGTGGGGCTAGATATGGCCTTAATGCAGGAGTGGGATGTCATTCTTTTGGACATTATGTTACCTTTTCTGAATGGCTATGAAGTTTGTAAACAAATTCGGACCCACAAGGATATACCAATTCTGCTACTTACTGCCAAAGATGAAGTTCAGGATAAGGTCTTTGGCTTGGATCTTGGCGCCGATGATTATTTGACAAAACCGTTTGCCATGGATGAATTAATGGCTCGGATTCGTGCGGTATTACGGCGTAAAAACCCGCCTGTTCAAATTGCAGGATACTTAAAGTTTCGAGAACTTGAGCTTGATGCTCAAGCGTATCAAGTCTATTTCGGAGGTCAAGAAGTATCCTTGACGAAAAAGGAATTTGAATTATTGTCGCTGTTTTTAGAGCACCCGAATCATGTTCTATCGAGGGAGCTAATTCTTGAAAATGTCTGGGGTTTCGATTATTATGGGGAAACGAATGTAGTAGATGTTTACGTGCGCTTTTTACGGGGTAAGATTGATGAACGCTTTCAAGTGCATTATCTCCATACAGTGAGAGGAGTCGGTTATGTCTTGCGTGCCGAAAACTAAGAGAAACGGGAAATGTCACTTTCCAAAACTGAAATGGGGTTTAGCTTGGAAGATCACTCTTTGGTATATTCTATTGCTTCTTTTGACGGTGCTCATACTTTCGGCTTTAACGTATTGGGGTAATAGTCAGGCTTTACATAAAGAAGAGCAACAAGTCCTAGAGAGTACTGTAACTCGTGTCCTTGGTGCGATGGATGATCAGCTAGAAGGGCAGGCTATGGATATT
>JARLHW010000298.1 GCA_031292075.1 Desulfosporosinus sp. | reverse complement strand
GTCGATGGTATGACTTTACTGGTTTTCCCAAAGAACAACGCCAAAAGTATTATCGCCAGGTTCGTAAGATGACTGATCAATTTAGGTATTCTTTAGCTGACTTTTCCAGTCATGAGTATGACAAGTATTTCATGGATGACCAGTCACATCCCAGTGAGAAAGGTTGGCTTGAATTTGATGAAGCTCTAGATAAATTCATTCATCAAAAATCCTAAGCAAGAATAGTATGAGAAGGCGGTTGTCGCTTAACAATTGCAAATGATAGCTTGTCGTAACGAATGTCACGCTATTATCTGACCTAGGCCAAAATTGCCTAGGCCTTCTTTTTTGTACGAGAGATTGGAGTGATGTTTGAAAAATCGATTAGGTATGAAGCTAAACCAAGAAATCGAGAAGATAAATTATCTTACCTCAATTTAACATAACCTTTACACGAGGTTGGTTATAACGCTTGTCACATTAAAATATAGTATATGTTACTAGTATTACATTAGTTGTTTAGAACGAAAGGAGAATATTTTATGGTCTGGTCTTCGATCCTCCCATCTTTTTTGGCTTCAATGGTTGAATTTGTTGAAGGCTCAGAAGACCTTAGTTCAGGGCGATAAGTTTACGTTGGCTACTTCGAACATTAATATCCCTTGGTGTCATATGATGAAAACTATTTAGCCTTTAGGAGCGGTCGGGATTTTTTAATTTATGATTTAGGTCAACATTGCGTGATTTGGAAGACGGATCAGATTGGATCCAAAAAAGTGCTTGGATATCAATGGTTGCCGGATCGCAATGCTTTATTAGTTTTTGAAGCTGGCCTTGGTGTAAACCCTGCGCATCCCGGGAAGGTGAATGTTGGAATTCATAGCCTTGACGTGACTGATAACCCAGACAAGGTTATGGATAGTTGTGCCTTGACATTACCCTTGAGTTTTCAAAGGAGCCAAATTTCGGATATCTCCTTGTCACCAGCTACAAATCTTCTTTACTTTTCTGTACAAGGGCAAGCTCAAAGTAATTTATAGAAGTTGACGTGATGAAAAATCTCAAACGTTTGAACAGACTCGCGAAAATGTTGACTCTTTGGTTGTTTCTCCAGTGAAAGGCACAGTATATTTTAATACAAAAGGAACTATAACTGGACAGACGTTAGCGGTAAATGGAAATGCAAGGGTTCAAGCCGCTTCAAATCCACTGGACAAGGTATCGGGTCTGTGGAATCAAAAACTGTATCTAGGCACAGTGGATCAAGGGTATTTGGTAAAAATTTGGACAATACAAGATGATCAACCTTCACCAAAACGTCCGGATTTCTCACTCTTTTGGACAGGAAAGGTTCCTTGGGATCAAAGCTCTATTAGTAATATTAACGGATATAGTTTACTGGTTCAAACAGAGGAGGCTCTTTATCAAGTCTCTCCTCAAGGCAGTAAGATTCTTGGACAAGGGGAAAGAAGTTTCTTTTCACTTTCTGGAAAGTACTACTATTCTTTTAAAACAGACTCTTCGGGAACTAGCCTTACAAGGATAAGACTAAAGAGAAGGCTCTCGAGTCAGGTGACCAAGCTGATTCAAACACAATAAATTGGAATTCTTGCCTTAGGTATGTTTAAGGTGATGTTTTAACGTTAAGAATGTTGTTATGTCTGTAAGTAATCTGTAATGCGGTCAAACACCTTGTGTATGATTGACGATTCAATACAATGAGGTTTAGCAAGCCTAATCTTTTTCTGAGGAGAAATTCGTGCAGCGATTCATCAAAGGTTTGTTTAAATTCCTGATTTTCATATTTGCGGTGTTATGCATTGGCTCGTTTGGAGTAAAGTATTACTTTACTCATGTCAACAGAATTGCCGATCAGGTGTGCAGTGACGTGCTCAATCAGGTGAAGGCTCATCATAGTCAGTTCCTATCGTACAGTGATATTCCTGAAATGTATCGCAATGCCATCATCGCAACTGAGGATCGCAGTTTTTTCACAAACAGAGGAATAGATTTCAAAGGAACTTTACGGGCAGTATTTGTGGACGTTGGCGGTGGGCAGGCCCTTCAAGGTGGCTCCACAATCACGCAACAGTTGATTCATAACACACTTTTAAGTAATCAGTCAAAATCGTTAACGTGGAAATTACTTGAGAGTATCTATGCCATTGGGGTGTATGACACGATGAGTAAGCAAGAAACATTTGGGTTCTACACCAATGTCATTTACTTTGGACATGGGGCTATCGGATTGTACCAAGCATCAGAGACTTACTTTGGAAAAGCTCCATCGGAATTGAACGCAGGAGAACTGACCATGCTTGCCGGCCTTCCGAATGCGCCAAGTGTCTATGACCCATATAAAAACCTGACACTCGCACTTGAGCGTCAACATCTTGTCGTAGAAAATATGGTTGATAACGGAGTAATTAGTGAGTCTCAGGCGAAACAGATTATCAGCGACCCCATTGAGTTGAGATGAACCATAATTATACAGGCTGTATAAACTTCGATACTTATGGATGAGGTTTTAATATCGTAATGGAGTGCTTTAACAAAAAGGACTGTCTCTTTGTAATTAATTATAATGAGACGGTCCTTTTGGACATTATTTCATCCTATTTTAATCTTTGAGTGTTAAAATAGGAATGCCTTTAGAAATTGAACAATCCTTCTAGCAGATATGACATTTTCCAACCGACATAGGTAAACGAAGGAGGGTATAGGTGATGATGGTTGATACAACTCTCAATATATTACTGATTGAAGACGACCGTGCCATTGCTAAAGTCATTGCCCTAGAATTGGAACATCAAGGACATCAGGTAGGGCTAGCTGCTGATGGTAGGGTGGGGCTAGATATGGCATTAACGCAGGAGTGGGATGTCATCCTTTTGGACATCATGTTGCCTTTTCTGAATGGCTATGAAGTTTGTAAACAAATTCGGACGCGTAAGGATATTCTTATACTGCTGCTGACTGCCAAAGATGAAGTTCAGGATAAGGTCTTTGGCTTGGATCTTGGCGCCGATGATTATTTGACAAAACCGTTTGCCATGGATGAATTAATGGCTCGGATTCGCGCGGTATTGCGGCGCAAAAACCCGCCTGTTCAAATTGTAGGATACTTAAAGTTTCGAGAACTTGAGCTTGATGCTCAAGCATATCAAGTCTATTTCGGAGGTCAAGAAGTATTTTTGACGAAAAAGGAATTTGAATTATTGTCGCTGTTTTTGGAGCATCCGAATCATGTTTTATCGAGGGAGCATATTCTGGAAAATGTCTGGGGTTTTGATTATTACGGGGAAACGAATGTCGTAGATGTTTACGTGCGCTTTTTACGGGGTAAGATTGATGAACGCTTTCAAGTGCATTATCTCCATACAGTGAGGGGAGTCGGTTGTGTCTTGCGCGCCGAAAACTAAAAAAATTGGGGAATCCCGATTTCCGAAACTGAAATGGGGTTTAGCCTGGAAGATTACTCTTTGGTACATTCTATTACTCCTTTTAACGGTGCTCATACTTTCGGCTTTAACGTATTGGGGTAATAGTCAGGCTTTACATAAAGAAGAGCAACAAGTCCTAGAGAGTACTGTAACTCGTGTCCTTGGTGCGATGGATGATCAGCTAGAAGGGCAGGCTATGGATATT
>JARLHW010000297.1 GCA_031292075.1 Desulfosporosinus sp. | reverse complement strand
GGACTGCCGGCCCAGGGATCTTAGTCGGCAAGGAGGCCTTCAAAGCCCATGGGAGTTCGGCTTATTTTCAGGAAGCAGCCCAAAAGTTTGAAGACCTACTAGAGGGTAAGATCCAGGTTGAATTTCTTGAGGAAGTTCAATAGGTAGGGATCTACTGAAGAAAGCTTAGATTTGTGGCTTAGTGTTGTAGGGTGAAACGGAAGGTTTTTGTATTTCAGCTGATGTGCTGAAGATAGTACTGGAGAGAGTTTCAGTTGAGCGCATAAAAATAAGGGAGCGAAACTAAGGGAATCTTAGGTTTCGCTCCTTTTTCACATAGAATTGTCTGAGCTGAGTGTTATGCTTTGTGCAGAGTAAGCTATGCAAGATAGATTATCAAGCAGAAGGTCCGTGCTAATAGTATATAATTTATAGAATATTGTAAAAAGGAGCAGTTGTTGGCAGGGTTTTACAAAATTACGGAGAACTTAGGCTATAGAAAGTGTTTGCAGTTATACGAGCCATTAGAAATAGGATATCAGATTTCCCCTCACGGGTGACCCACGTAATAAAAAAGTCAGAACCATTATGGAAAAGAAAATGTTTTTAGCTTGCTAAAAATTAATGAGTTTGTCGAAGATAAATTGTAGTTTGCCGTCTGGTCATTTCGAAACGATTTCAAAAACCAACTCTGGATTTAACTGTTTTGCGCTAGCCCGTCCGATTAGGATGAGGAAGTATTTGACAAGTGCTAGAGCAAGAGGAGAATTATAATAAGGATTGAATAATAAGTAAAACAACAATGTTAAACTTACATCGAAAAAATGAAACCCATAAAGGCATCGTCAATCTAAACTGACCTAAATATACATCAAATCTGAAAGGGGAACAACTCATGAATCAAAATCAACAACACGCATATGCAGCACTATTTGAAAAATACCCAGTTGCAATCACTCACTTACATCAACAATTCATAGAGCATCGGCTTGGTATAGTGTTAGGTGCAGGCATCGGTGTTGAACTCGGTTTTCCGGATTGGAGAAAACTTGTTAAGGATATAGCAAACGACTCGAGGGTTGGAGGAGAAAATCTGCTTAAGAATACCTCTGGTCGAACTGTAACATCTCAAATGCTGTTCCAGCTTTTCAAAGAAAAGTACATTGCTACTGATACTGGACGCAATACATATAATCGCTACGGCGATATTGAACTTCGCAAGAAGTGGAAGGAACTTGTTCATAATGTTCTTTACACTTCAGTGTCGAATAATCCTGATGATTGGTTGGCGGCAAGTCCTTATCTACGTGAACTTATTGCGGTAATCCAGGAGTCAGGGACTATGACAGTAACATACAATTTTGACGATACAATAGAAAGACTATTGCATAAATTAAATACTATAAAAGGGCTTAGAGGGTTCACCGTAGTTTGGGATCCTAATGTTCAGACAGAAAAGCGCCCTAATATTGTATATCATCCGAATGGTTATTTGCCAAGGAAGTTGTCTGAATTTGCAAGTGCGCAGTTAGTTTTCCTTGAAGATTCTTTTGAAGACCAGCTGGTCGACAGCTTTGCTGGTCACTACAATGCCTTAAACAATCATTTCTCAAGCAAAACATGCTTGTTGCTGGGTATTTCTCTTGAAGATAGAACGCTGAAGCATATGCTACGAATGAACGCAAAAAAATGTTATGGGCATATTAACTACATTGTTCAGCACGTAAAAGACCATTTGACAGATACCAACGAATCTAATAGGGTTCTTATTGAGACGGAAACAAAAGCGAATCTTGAAACATACAATTTATTCACTATGTATCTTACAAATGAAGAAATTGCGACATTGATGGAATTAATTCGGTTACCAAGAAATGATTTCAGTAAGTTATGTCCAATGACACCAAAAATGAGGAAATTTTTCGTGATGGGTGCTGTTGCTGTCGGGAAAAGCACAACCGTAAATCAATTCAAGTGCTTTCAAAAATTTGATGAGTGGCTCGAAGATATGCCTGATGATATGGAAAAAGCTCCAAGTGTTATTTCAGATGAAAGTGAGAACACTATTGACAACTGGGTTGCAGAACAGATAAACCTAAAAAACTCCCATCTTGATTATTCAATGCGAGAGCTTCTCCCAAGTCTCGCAGTAATAGATAGGACACCTATTGATGCTTTTGCTTTCACTGAAGTTGATGAAGGTGAAGATGAAGATGCGTTGTGGAAAGCAAAAGCAAAATTGATTAAGAGCAAACTCAATGCAGAAACACCACTAGTTAGTGGTAAAATAGTTTTTTTGCATGGCGATATTGCTGAGATGGTCAAGCGGGCAAAGCAAAAATTTCGCTTGTATGAGGAAATCGACTTGCTAAAACAACAAGAAGCACTTTTACACTTAGCCCAAAGCGTGGCAAGAAAACACCCCAATGCAGTGGAATTTGTTGACGTAACAAACAAATCCATAGAACAGGTGTCAAAAGAAGTCGCCGAAATCATATATTTTAATAAGTACACCGAGGTGGATTTTCAAGCCGCCTTAAATGCAATCGAGGAGAAAGGAAAGAATTTCTATGAATCGTAAAATATATTTGGCAGCACCGCTGTTTAGCGAAGCCGAAAAAAACTTTAACGTACAATTGAAGCAGACTCTATCCTCGCACTTTAATGTCTATCTACCGCAGGAAGACGGGATGCTCATCGTTGACTTAGTCAAAAGTGGTGTTTCATTCTCCAAAGCCTCACAGATGGTTTTCGATGCGGATATTCGTGCCATCAACGATTCAGATATTTTGCTTATCGTTTTGGATGGGAGAACTGTGGACGAAGGTGCCGCAATGGAACTCGGTTACGCTTTTAGTAAAGGCAAGCAATGTATCGGGTATTCAACAGACCCAAGATGCCTCTTACCCGATGGTCAGAACCCTATGATTTCTTGCTGCTTGGATACAACAGTTCACAATGTACAAGAACTGTTTGATTACATGCTCCAGACTCGAGAGGTGAGGTTGTGCGCATCGTATTGATTTCGTGTGTAGCAAAAAAGAAAGAAATCCCTGCGTTAGCGAGGGATTTGTATATCAGCCCTCTTTTTAAGGGAGCGTACCGTTATGCCCGCAAACTCGATGCAGATAAGATTTTCATCTTGTCTGCAAAATATGGGTTGCTCGAGGAAACAGATATGATTGAACCGTACAATGAAACTCTTAATAACCAGTCTGTAACTGAAATAAAAAAATGGGCATCAAATATTATTGATATTCTTGCTAAGAAAACTGATTTGCATGAAGATGAATTTATTTTATTGGCGGGTGAAAAGTATCGGAAATATCTGATTGACAGTCTGCGCCATACTTCCATTCCATTAAAGGGACTGTCAATTGGTAAACAGTTAGCATTCTACAAGGAGAATTTATAATGTCTGAGTTGTGCAATAAACTACATACTCTTATTCGTGAGGGGCAACGTTTAGATTTTAGTATGGGATACTACACAATTCCCCATAACGGCATCTATATTATGTTTGAGAAAGGCGAATTCGCCCATAAAGGGGACCGGATTGTTCGCATTGGAACCCATACCGGCGATAAACAGCTGAGAAGTCGAATTTACCAGCACTTTGAAAACGAAAACAAAAACCGAAGCATCTTTCGCAAAAACATAGGGCGTTGTTTTTTGAATAAGGAACACAACACATATCTTTCAACTTGGGAACTGGATACAACCAGCAAAGAAAAGAAAGAGCGCTTTTCGCATCTTATCGATAAAGCCTACGAATCCGAGATCGAAAAAAAAATATCTCATTATATACAAGAAAATTTGAGTTATTGCTTGCTTGAAGTGCCGTCTAAAGAAAAAAGACTGTATTATGAGGCTAGATTGATTGGAACAGTATCAGGGTGCTTAGAGTGCTTCCCATCAGAAAAGTGGCTGGGACAATTCAGTCCTGTGGACAAGATAAAAAAGAGCGGATTATGGCAAGTAAAGGAACTGTATTCTTGTCCGTTAAATGAAGATGAGTTTGCATTCGTTTCCGATTCGCTTATACGTAATTGAGAGTAGGCAAAGTAAGCTTATGGAGCAGATTCAATAAAGATATTCTATGGTACTTTAGTAGGAATTCTATCGTTCTTGTATTTCACCTGATGTGCTGAAGTTGGAACCGAAAGAGAGTTTCAGTTGAGCGGATAATAAATAAGGGAGCGAAACTAAGGGAATCTTAGGCTTCGCTCCTTTTTCACGCAGAATTGTCTGAGCTGAGTGTTATGCTTTACGCACAGTAAGCTAGTCAAGATAGACTATCAAGCAGAAGGTACGTGCTAATAGGGTATAATTTCAAGAATATTGTAAAAAGGAACAATTGTTGGCAGGGTTTTACAGAATAATGGAGAATTTAGGCTATAGAAAGTGTTTGCAGTTATACAAGCTATTAGAAATAGGATGCCAGATCTTTACTCACGGGTGCCCCACGTAATAAAAAATCAGAACTCAGCCTGTCGAAAGAATACATAGAAGGAAAGCTGAGGTTGCAAACCAAATTGGCGCTAATGGTTGTCCCAAATGTGGTGGGGAGCTGATCATGAGAAAGGGTAAATATGGAGATTTTAAAGGGTGTAACAATTATCCGAAGTGTAGGTTTACAATTATTAGCTAGGCGATGAATTCTGATTTTGGTAAAAGTGGAGTCAATGGAGTATAAGTATTGATTATTGGAAGTTGGATCAGATTTATATAAGGCGAATAACGGGAAAGAAGGAGTGGGAAAGTATTGCCCAATGCTGAAAATTCTTATCTGCAACCGAGAAAAAAACCAAGCCCAGCAGAGCTACAGCTGTTCCTACTGGAAGTTGATAAGCAATGCCCATTGTGCGGAAAGGAATTGGTGTCTCGTAAGCAGAAGAAATTAGAAGAAAAGAGATTTCAAATTGCACATATTTATCCGAATAGTCCTTCAGCGGATCAGGAGAAGGAATTAAAAGGTCTGGAGCGCCTTGGAAGTAACTCTGAATCTTTTGAGAATAGAATTGCATTGTGTAAAGACTGCCACGGCACACAGGATTATCAAACAAAAGCAGATGAGTATTTAGGTTTGGTAAAGATTAAGAAAGATCTCCTTCGGAAAACATCTTTGCACGATCTTGCACAACCGCTGGGATTGGAAGATGAAATTTCCGAAGTTGTAAAAAAGACTGCCAATATATCAGAAGAGGAATTGTCGGCCTTAAATTATGAAGCGGTGCCATTAGTAAATAAAATTAATAAAAAAGAGATTCTTCTTAAAACAAAAATACAAGCTTATATAACAAATTACTATCCATACATAAGAGATTTGTTCCGCTATCTCGAAAAATCTGGCAATTTTAACTTTGAAGTCATGAGTATGCAGATTCGAACCTGTTTTATAAAAATGAATGCTGGAGGGGTAAGTCAAACGGAGATTTACAACGTAATGGCAAATTGGCTTAATAATAAAACCCTTAAAGTCTCTCCCATGGCCTGTGAAGCTGTTGTCGCCTTCTTTGTTCAGAACTGTGAGGTGTTTGATGAAATTACCTAATAAAATAACATCATACAAAGAAAGCTCGCTCAGCAAATTCCCGACAATATTGGAATGTATACAAGACCGTGAGATGACTCCATTAGAGCTGTATGTCAAAATGGAAAAATACTTCGATAGTTTTAGTGATTATATCGAAACTTTGGATTACTTGTTTGCTCTGAACAGAATCTCGCTGAATCCTGATATAGGGAGGATTACCTATGTTATATGAGATTATATCTGATAAATTCAAAGAAAAACGGGTTGAGTTTCATAATGGCTTAAACACGGTTTTGGGAACCAATTTAGGAGATAACTCTATAGGCAAGTCAACATTTTTAATGATCGTTGATTTTGTATTTGGCGGTAGCACTTACAATAAATTGGCAGATATCATTCGAAATGTAGGCCATCACGATATTAAGTTTTCATTTATTTTTGGAAAAAAGCAATATTGGTTTACCAGGAACACTCTGGAATCTAATCTCGTATGGAAATGCAACGATTCCTACAATAAAGAAAAAAGTATTTCCTTGGATAAGTATTGTGATTGGCTTAACCAAGAATATGGGTTATCTTTACCTTTTTTATCGTTCAGAGACGCTGTAGGGCGGTACATACGTGTATATGGAAAAGAAAATCTAAACGAAAAATTTCCGCTACATGTTGTTAAGGATGAAAAAGCAAAGAAAGCAAGTTATGCGCTATTAAAGCTTTTTGATTTGTACACACCTATTCATGAGTTGACAGGACAATATGAACGCTCGAAAGATGAACTTAAAGTATATAAGAATGCTCAAAAATATAGATTTATTTCCAATATCACGAAGTTGCAGTCGAAGGAAAACGAGAAGGAAATAAATCGACTAACGGAAGATATCAATGGTATAGCTATCAGACTCGAGAATGGTCTGCTTGATCTTGATGCTGAGCTATCAGAAGAAGCTATTAGAATTAAGCAACAGTTGTCTAAAACAAGAAAGCAAAACACTTATTTGAAATCAAAATTACAATCAGTGGAGAACAATCTAAGTTATCAATTTTCGGCAACAACACAAGACTTTGAGCAACTTCATAAATTTTTCCCTGATGCTAATATTCGTTCTTTTGAGACTATTGAAAATTTTCATAATAAGATTTCAAATATTTTAAAATCGGAGTTAAGCACAGAAAAGAAACGATTAGTGAAACAAATCACTGAGGTCGAGTCGATCATCTCAGAATATACACAACAGTTAGAAAGGATGATTCAAAATCCGCAGATTTCAAAAACGATATTGTCACGACATGCCGATCTTCAGCGGCAAATTAGGGGGCTTCAGAATCAAAATGATGCGCATTTTGAACTGGTAAAACTTAGAGAAGCTGTTTCCGATAATAACGAAAAACTGCGTGGAATTGAAACAGAGCAGTTTGCCATACTCGAAACAAAAGTATGCCAAGAAATGAAGCTCATCAATGAGTATATTTATTTTGGTACATATAATGCACCTGTCTTATCGTTCAGGGAAAACGGTTATGTTTTCTTCACGCCTGACGATACAGGAACTGGAATTGCATATAAGGGCCTAGTTGTTTTTGACCTGGCTATATTGTCATTAACAAAATTGCCTGTAATTGTGCATGATTCTGTACTATTGAAACAAATATCTGATGAAGCTATTGAAAAAATTCTTGAGTTATATCAAAAAGCAGGGAAGCAAGTTATTATTAGCCTGGACAAACAAGATTCATATACAAAAAAGGCTCAAATTATTTTAGAAGAAACGTCTGTCTTGAAGCTGAGTCCCAATGGTGGGGAACTATTTGGTCGTTCTTGGGGTTAAACAGTGTAAAATACACATTTTCAGTAATAATTTAGTATTCTGATTTGCATATTTAGATTGTAATGGGATAATCCGGTTATTTATTAAGCTATTGACACATTAAGTTAGAATGACCTTCCCCTATTAAGCACAAAGTCACAAGCGATGTAAACAATTAAATTAGACGAATTTTTGTGCCTTGAGCACAGCGAAAGGAATGGGACTTAATATGAAAGAAAAAAATAGAAATACAAACATGCCTTCGCTAACCGAGTCGGCGGGGAGGGTGGTTTCAAAGTAGAATGCCCACCTTGTAAGCTCAGGCATGTCGCAGATGCCAAGACGTTATGCCCAATGGTAAGACGACTAAATACTAAACTATGACACGAATAAAATTTCAAAGGAGGCTCTCAAAAAGTGAATAACCACATGAATATTCGCAAATCTAATGATACAGATCCCCTGAAAAAAAACGAACGTGATCGGTCTAATTTCGTCCGAGAATTGGTACAATCTCAACACAATAAACCAGTTCCAGCGTCCGCCATGCACATATTGGCACCGCCTAAACGCATTGTGCAATTCTGGGATGACCTTGATCGATTACCCCTGGATGTTAAGGAGTGCATGGCATCATGGAAGATACTCGAACAGTCAGGATTCGAAATTCAGGTTTTCGACGAAAACTCAACGAGGGAATTTATACGAGTTCATTTGGGTTCAAGATATGAAAAAGCTTTTGACAAGTGCTATCACCCTTCTATGAAGTCAGATTATTTTCGTTACAGCTACATTTATATAATGGGTGGCTTTTATATTGACGCAGACGACGTCTATCACGGCGAGAAAATAGATAACCTCTTCATTGATGGAAGGTTGAAACTTCAACCGTTCTGCTACGACATTGCAACGGCTCAGATGGTTCCACCTTCAGTTTTTCTCAATATAGGGGCAGACAACCAAAACTGGATTCATTACTTCAATACCACGCCTATGATCGCAGGTCCCAATCATCCTATAATAGAGCGTGCACTACGGAACGCGACTGAAGCCCTTGAACAAGAATCAAACGGCGAATTACCTGAAGTCCAAGCAACCACAGGCCCAGGTAATCTTACAAAGTCTATATTTGAGGTAATCACCGAGGGAAGTTGCCCTGAGGAAACGATAGTGGTTGTGCACGATTGGGAGAAAACTTCTACGAGTAAATGGCCACTCAGTTATCGGAATGATAAGAGAAACTGGAGACTGTCAAATCAGCAAACCTATCGAGCGTCACGGGATATGGAGGAGCAATGAACCTAACGCGCCCATCAATAGCAATAGTCAGAAATATTTTCCGATTCTGGTTGACTCTTCGCCGGTTGCTGCCCAATCGAAAGTGTAAAACATTTTCTGTTCAAAGTTCGAGCAAATCCCCCGAAATTGACAAAATCTATGTCATCAACCTTGATCGTGAACCGGCCCGATGGTCCAAAATGAAGCAAGAGCTTAAGTACATTTTGGACTCATCGGGAGCTGAAATTCTAAGACTCACAGAGCGCTATAGTGCTGTCGATGCCAAACAATTCTCTCATGAGCGAGAGAAGGACGCCGAAATTGATCCGTTTTATACGCTTGGAGATCAAGTTTTTGTAGAACCCCAACCCTTAGTTCTCCCAACCCGTCTCGAGTTAAATACCCCAATTCGAATGAGCCGAGCGGAGATTGCAATCGCCCAGTCACACATCAATGTTTGGAAGAAGGTTGCTGCAGGTAATAATGAGAACGTACTTATCCTAGAAGACGATACATGGTTTCATTCCAATTTTGCCAAACATATGGATCAGGTATGGACAGAAATTGTAGCTGAAAATAATGTGAGAGGCGGATTCGACGTTCTTTATGTGTCGTATCTTGAAGTGAAGCACGGTGCCCCAAAAAGTTTCCTCTCAAATAATTTATTCCGACCAGTGCGTGGGCTCTGGTTTTTGTCCGGATATGTTCTATCGCGAAAAGGTGCAGAGAAGCTCCTTCGCCTGCTTCCTTGTCGTGGTCCTGTCGACCTCTGGATAAATCATCATTTCGAAGTTTTAGATGTATTTGCGACAAAAAACACTCTTATAAGCCAACGACGTGACATAACATCTTCAAATTCATATTCTATCCTTCCTACACTCACTAAAATCGGTGCCATTAATAGCGAAGGAGCATCCTTATTCAATATTCGCCCAATTGAGCATCCTGTGTTTGCATTTGGTCCGGAAAGTTCCGGCCAAACATCGCTTGCGATGGCTTTGTCCATGCTAGGATACAGATGCTGCAGTGATTTTAATAATTTACCCGCACCTGAGATGGAACGGCTTCTTGCAGGAAAAAAAGATCGGGTTTTTGACGCGTACGTAAATATTGGATCTTTGAAGGCAAAGGTCAAGATACTCCGAAGTCGTTACCCCAAGGCCAAGTTTATAATTACCGCTGCAAATGATACTACTATAGATCACGCAGTCCATAGTCTTGAGGACGATCTTAGTGGTGCCGATATCGCTGTACTTCACTTGGATGAATTAAATAAGTGGCATGTCGTTTGCCAGCATCTTAGATGTGCTCCGCCTGCATGCTCTTTCCCGGTGCTGAAGGATCTCAGTCAAAGACCAATTATTACTGAAATTACCGAACTAGATCATGTTAAAAAATTCAAAATACTCAGACACGATAATTCACCATGGTTAGTTGAATCTCGGAGTTGGTGGAAAGGTATCTATGTTGTCCAACCAAAGGGTGAGCAGAGAGAAAATGAAATGTTAGTTAAGATCTCCGACAGTTTAGAACATCTTGACACCCGCCGCTGGCTTTTGAGGAACGATACTTTCACAGACAATTTAGCGTTATTTTGCCCATCAAACGTTGAGTTCCGTCCAGGAATTGGGGCAGTATTTTCAGTTAAAAAGGAATCACTTGGCGTTCGAGACTATTCCGCTGCATCCATGAACAGTCTTGATCAATATTTGTTCGGAAAATTCGAAGCAACCATTCAAGCCTCAAATGTGCCGGGTGTAGTCACTGGAATATTCTTACACCGTAATTCACCGCGACAAGAAATAGATATCGAGATTGCGGGTAATCGATCAAATCGCCTTTTAGTCAATGTTTTCTATAACCCAGGTGACGAAGGAGCAAATTTTGATTACGGTTATAGAGGTGCGCCAGCCTATATAGAACTTGGATTTGATGCATCTAAAGAATGCCATCGCTTCACAATTGAATGGAGTCCATGCGAGATCCGATGGTTAGTTGACGATAAGCTAGTACATAGACGTGGGATCTGGGATCCGACGCCAATTCCGAATCTTCCAATGACGTTCCATATCAACAGTTGGCTAACTCGTTCGATTCAGCTTGCTGGGCGAATTAATGACGGACGACTTCCTGCAATGACAATAGTCAGTGGCATTTCTTTGGAGGCAAATCCCGTTGTTGTTTTTTCCAGACCTGATGAACAACAACAATTACAACTTATGTAGAGAAATATTAATTCAAGCGAGGTAAAATAATGAAAATATTGTCATTCAATCCGGGGCATGATGGAGCATTCGCTTATATTGAGGATGCACAATTAATTACCTCCATTGAAGCCGAAAAACACTCTCGTTATCGTTACTCACCGCTGTCTATTCCAGATATGTTTAGCATTCTCGGCGAACTCAAAGAAGTTCCTGATGTGATTTGTAGAAGTGGCTGGTGGCCGGGTGATACGAATCAGTCTGAACAACGTCTTAATGCTGGATATCATGGTGTCAATTACAGTGACATAATCATTGGCCAACAACGTCTTTTAGGGAAGACTCTTAGATACTTCTCATCTTCTCACGAACGTTCACATCTTCTCTGTGCATTTGGCATGTCGAATTTACCCAAAGGCACACCTTGTTATGCATTGCTTTGGGAAGGAGTAATTGGTTCTTTTTACAAAATCGATGCTGCGTTAAATTTGATTAAGCTTGCCGATGTCATGCCAGAACCTGGACATCGTTATGCCCTTCTCTATGGTCTAGCAGATCCAACCTTTGACAAAAGCATTGCCGAATACTCAAGATTTTCTGACGCAGGAAAGCTCATGGCCTTGGCTTCATTTTCGAAGCGGTCAAAGCCATCGGATGAAGAGGAGAAAATAATCGCGTTTCTAATGCAGGACTGCCTGCACCTTAAACCAAAGGAGTGTGAAGTCTTAAAACATTGCCAACACTACAACGTAGGGCTTGATGATCAGGAGTTTCGAAACTTCGCAGGGATCGTCAGTGATAGAATATTCGATCGCTTTTATCAATTTGTAGAGTCAAAAATGACGAGGGGTATGCCGTTGTTGATTTCAGGAGGATGTGGACTAAACTGTGACTGGAACACCAAGTGGAGAGAGACTAATTTTTTTTCGGAGGTGTTTGTGCCACCAGTTGCCAATGATTCAGGATCGGCTATCGGGACAGCAATTGATGCCCAATTCCATTTTACAGGAAATCCAAAGATAGATTGGAGTGTCTATTCGGGTCTAGAATTTATTACCAATGACGCATTCGATGTATCTTTATTTGATACATACGAAACTAGTTATACGTTGATTGCCGACATGCTAGCCAACAACCTAATCCTCGGCTGGGTTAATGGAAAATATGAAATAGGACCTCGCGCTTTGGGGAATCGTTCGATTCTTGCTTCCCCATTTCATGAAAAAACGAGAGTGCGATTAAATGAAATTAAACAGCGCGAACAGTTTCGACCGATTGCGCCTGTTTGTCTGGAAGAAGATGCTGAAAGGTGGTTTGGCTGCAATCAGCCGAGTCCATTTATGCTATACACGCAACTCGCTTCTACGGATGCACTAGCTGCGGTAACCCATGTCAATCGGACAGCACGCATTCAAACGGTGTCCTCGGCAACTAACAACCACCTGTATAAACTACTTGTCGCATTCAAAGCGCGTACCGGTTACGGCGTTTTGTGTAATACCTCCCTGAATTTTAAAGGAAGGGGATTCATAAACAGTATAGGTGATCTGTCTGCTTATACGATAGAACGAAATTTAGATGGTTTTGCAATTGAAGGTAGAATCTATCTGTTGAAATCATCTGCAAATTACCAAGCGTACTTGAGCATGCAAAGTCTATAGCTGGATTGATACAAATAATGTTGATATCCTTCATTGATAGACTGTGGATATGACTATGCGAAAACCCAATGGGATATATAACCCCAGTTAAGACAGTAAATGCTTATTTTGTAAAGTACTGTAAATATACTGTTGTTATTGATGATGGGCGAAAATTTATTGATACACTTGCAAAGAATAATAAAATGGGCTATTACCGTTTGCCTTAAAACCTCAAAATTTTTTATTTGTAGGAGAAGAGAAAGAATAAAAGCTTTCAGAGGCCGACATCCTGTCGGCCTCTGAATCTGGGGGCGCGCGGCTTTACATAACACAGGGATTCACGAAGAAAATTATTTTTACTGGCAAATGAGCTTCCTATCCAAGGAATGCGCTGCTTGAGTGAATATGCGAACTTCGCATATGGCTAATAATGTCTAGTACGTTTGACTGAACAATTAAAATATAATCGATAGTTAATGGCAATATGAAGTGATGGGGTGCTGTAATGGAAAAAATATTAAGGTCTATCTATTTTGAGAGCCTCAAAGGATTAAAAGATTTTGAATTAAAATTTACTAAACCATTAACTGCTATTATGGGGATTAATGGCTCTGGTAAAACAACCATTTTGCATGCATTGGCATGCGTTTATAGGCCTGAGAGAAACGGACAAAATAATAAATTTAGTAATTTTTTTATTCCCAATCCTCATTCCGTGTGGGAAGGTAGTAAATTAAGAATAAGATATAGACAAGGTGAAATAACCAAATCAGGGATGAAAAGAATTAGGACTAGAGAATATTATAAGCGTACTAGTAGGTGGGCTCCAGACTATTCTACACGTCCGATTCGTGATACATTTTATTTAGGAATAGATTCTTGTTTGCCTGAAATTGAAAAGCAAAAGAAGTATACTTATTTTCATTACACTACTGAGGAACTTGATGACCGCATATCAAAGAAAATTATCGAAAAAGCATCTTACATACTGAACAAAGATTATTTTATACTTACAAAGCATGAAACCGGTAAAAGATCATTAATTGGAGTTCGGACAACAACTGGCCTTATTTATTCTTCGTTGAGTATGGGAACGGGTGAGCAACGTGTAATAAAAATACTGGACACAATCTTTAATGCCCCAAATTACTCTATGGTATTAATCGATGAAATTGATCTTTTGCTACATGTAAATGCTTTGAAAAAATTACTCATAGTCCTTAATAAAGAAGCAATAAGAAAAAATTTGCAAATAATTTTTACAACACATTCGCTACTTATGAACGAAATCAATGAAGTAGATATTAGATATATTGAAATTACACCGACAAAAACATTAGTTTATGACAGCATTAATACCGGAATGATATATTCTATTACTGGTAACCAAAAAAAGCCTATAAAAATATTCGTTGAAGATACCTTATCTCAATCAATAATAAGGCACATAGCAAAAGAACAAAATATCATGACAAAAATACATATAGGGTTATTTGGTGCTGCACACAATGCATTTACTTTGGCGGCTAGTTTTATTTTGAGAGGAGAGGACTCAGAAAATGTATTGATTGTTATAGATGGTGATGAATACCGCAATGATGAGGATAAGATGTCACAAATTAAAAAAACCTTGACGGGTACTGAGGCTGACATAGAATCTAGGCAAAATGATGCTTTTTCACTTATATCACAATTTGAGTTACCTGATATAATTAAACCGGAAAAATTTATCCATGAGATTCTTATAAGCCCCTATAATGATGCATGTGAGATAGTTAACATAGCCAGAGAAATAAGAGCCGTGGACGACAATCATTCATACATTTATGATATTGTTACGCGAATTGGGGATAGCTATGATGTAGTTATGAAAGACATAATGAATATAGTTGCTCAGTCGGAAAAATGGGATAGATATACGCACAAAATAAGATGTTGGCTAACTACAAGGGTTGATTTATAAGGCGTTTTTTTCGTTAGAAAAGGTGTTATGAATGCATTCAAGAAAGTAGACAACTATCAAAATGGAAGAGATCTGGCGTTACACTGGGGTAAGGTATACGAGCTATTTGCATGTTCATATAAAAAGAAGAGGATCTAGTTATATAATAGCGAAGTGCCCATTCCATATTATCTACTTCTAATGCACCTTTCCTTTGGAGCAAACTGATTCTATCAAAAGAGGTTTAAGTTAATTGGCCCTAATTAACCGAAGGCCTTACCTTGCCTGGAGAAAACCAACTAGTCTTTTGGAAGGAGGAAATGAACCTGAAACCCATCGTCTTTATCGATACCGAAATTGAACCGAAAAGTGGAAAAATACTTGATATCGGCGGTATCAAGGGCGTTGGCAGTTCATTTTACTCCAATTCGATGGTTGACTTCGCCAAGTTTCTCTATGGGTCGGAATATGTTTGCGGTCACAATATCTTCAATCATGATTTGAAATACATTCGAAATGCCCTTATTTATGCTGGTCTTGATGATGCAAATATCATTGATACGTTGTTTCTTTCGCCGCTTCTTTTCCCAGCCAAACCTTATCATAAGCTGCTCAAGGACGATAAGCTGCAAACAGAAGACACCAACAATCCGCTGAATGATTCCATCAAAGCCAAAGACCTTTTCTTTGATGAGATTGCAGCCTTTCAGCAGGCAGATGCTGGTTTAAGGCAAATCATTTATCAGCTCTTGAGAGACCAAAAGGAGTTTTTCTCCTTCTTTCATTTCCTTGGCTATCAAGCAGATAAGATCAATCTCGAAAAAGTAATTCGTGAAAAGTTTCATTCTCAAATCTGTGAAAACAGTGATCTGGCCAAGATAATCGTAGACTATCCCATCGAACTGTCCTACTGCCTGGCGTTGATCAATACGGATAACGGATAACCGATATTCTATTACCCCTCCCTGGGTTTTGAAGAACTATCCGGTAGTAGAACGGATCATGTTTTTATTAAGAAGCAGCCCGTGCCTGACAGGCTGTGCGTACTGTGATCAGGCGCTTGACGTTCATCAAGGGCTGAAACGTTTCTTCGGCTTTGATGATTACCGAACCTATGCAGGGGAACCTTTACAGGAGAAGGCCGTCCAAGCCGCCGTTGACAACCAATCTCTTTTGGCTATCTTTCCTACCGGTGGCGGGAAGTCCATTACCTTTCAAGTGCCGGCTTTAATGAGTGGGATCAACACCAAGGGGCTGACCGTGGTCATCTCCCCTTTGCAGTCCTTGATGAAAGACCAGGTGGATAACCTGGAAAAATTGAATATCACAGATGCTGTGACGATTAATGGTTTGCTGGACCCGATAGAAAGAGCCAAAGCCTTAGAACGAGTAGAAAATGGTTCAGCCTCTATTCTTTATATCGAGGATCATTAAGAAGCTGATCTCCAGCAAAAGCAAAGGACGCTCCGGTGATGAAGTCGCGGAAGCAAGGGTCGATTATATCTCCGATCATTTGGGGATTGTGAAAGAGGAAGTCATCCAGATTGTCAGTCTTTTGCGGGATGAAAAGATTTTAGCTGATTCCAAAGACCTGAATGCCTTTATTAAGAAAAAGGATAGTAAGAAAAATTCCCTGAGTATCCTGAAGACCTATGGGCAAATCGAAAAATTTCTCCTCACCATAATCAGCGAAGAGGAAAAAATCATTCACCTCAAGGAGCTGAATGAGCAGGCTGAAGCCTCGGCCTGTGAAGATGTCTCGCCCAATAAGATCAAAACCATTCTGAATCTTTGGGCGATCAAAAACTGGATCAAACGACAGTCGACACCCCATTCTAAAAACCATCTTGCCGTACTTACGCTTTTTGACACAGAAACCTTGACCGCAAAGCTGGAAAAACGGAATGATATCGCTCAATTTATTTTGGCTGAACTTTATGATCTAAGTAAAGCAGACTCCGGTACGGAGGAAAGCAGTCAGGAGGAAGTGCCGGTTGCTTTTTCTGTTTTGGAACTGAAGGATAAATATGCCCAGAGATCCACCCTCTTTTGGACTAGTACGACGACGGAAGAGATCGAGGATGCCCTTTTCCATCTTTCCAGAATCGAAGCCTTGAAGATAGAGGGCGGTTTTATGGTGGTTTATAATGCGCTGACGATTGAACGTCTGGAGAGGGACAACAAAAAGCGTTACAAAATAGAGGATTACCAGAGACTGGAACAGTATTACCAGAACAAAGTCCAGCAAATCCATATTGTTGGAGAATATGCCCGGAAAAAGATGAGGCTAAGTTTAACTGTTGCCATTGCAACCGCGCCTAGAGAGGAAGATTTGACTGCGCCGTTGAAAGAATTGAGTTGGATTTAATGAATATCTTTGATAAAATGAAGGTGAAAAATTAACTTAATTATACAAGTGTAATCAAGTAATTGAGGTTGAAAGACTAACCATTACAAAGGGGAATGGGAGAAGATGGAAGAGCAAAAGATTCTAGAAATGTTGAATGAGCTAATGGGCGAAATTAAGAAAACGAGAGCTGATCTATCAAGCGAAATATCACAAACGAGAGCCGATCTATCGAGCGAAATAACGCAAACGAGAGCCGATCTATCGAGCGAAATAACGCAAACGAGAGCCGATCTATCGGGCGAAATATTACAAACGAGAGCCGATCTATCGAGCGAGATGTCACAAACAAGAGCCGATCTATCGAGCGAGATGTCACAAACAAGAGCTGATCTATCAAACGAAATAACACAAACGAGAGCTGATCTATCGGGCGAAATAACACAAACAAGAGCTGATCTGTCGGGCGAAATAAATACGATAAAATCCGAAGTTGGTAGAAACCGCATACTATTGGAGGAGGTACAAAAGCAGATTAAAACGGTTGCCGAGGGAGTAACCTCATTGAGGGAACAAACTGCACAGCAATTTGAAACACTTACACACTATGTAAACGAAAAAACTAGTTTACTAGAGAAGGTTATCTGAAACGATGTTGATGAAGCGAAACACATAAAAGGTATATTGGGCGAACATGAGGTTTCTATAAGGCATTTGAAAAGCAAAAGTTTATAAGGACAAAATGAGCCACAGAAAATGCGGTTCTCTTTTTTTGTTCCCGTTTACATTGCGTTTAATACTCGGCGGAACTTGTCGTTCCGCGTAGGTTCCAGGTACCTTCGCGGAACGACAAGTTCCGCCGAATAAAAGAGAACTGCCCTAGGGTAGCTCTCTTTTTAATATCTTTTAATAAATGAGTCAATTTCATAATGTTTATTTATTAAAACTCAGGCCTTCAGAATTCATTTATAACATTTTTTAAAGATTTATGCAGCAATACGTTTGGACTTGTTTAATCGATCTACGGCTAATTTGCAGAGAGTATAGGTCAGGATAGAAAACTCGAAGTCGACTTTGGCTAAGTTTCCTCGATGTCGAATGTTGTTTAACTGAAAGTACTCCTTGAGATAAGCATTAACACGTTCTACAGCTGTTCTCTGTTTATAGAGTTCAAAGTAACTCCCGCTTCCTCTGGCTGGAACAGTGTATTTTCTGGGGTCTGATGAAACCTTAACCTTGAATACTTTTTGACACTGGTTGTTTTCTTTCAGAGGACACTCTTTGCACTCCTTGGGTTGAGTATATTTCAACGTGTCGTATTGGGAATCATAGCTATCATATCGGTAGGAATGACCTAGTTGACACTTAGGGCGAAAGTATTTGTCCTTGTCTTCGGGTAGTTGTTCATTGCGTGGATTGTAATCGATGAGGGGCCTTGACCCAATGGCTTTTGCCTGCTGGTAAATGGGGGCGTAATCGTAACCAGCATCAAATAGTGTATAGGATGGTTTCAAATTGGGATGAAGTTCATGCAGAGCTTTAAGCAGCGGAATCGCCATTTTCCCATCATTGACATTTCCCGAGGAAAGCAAGGAACTTAAAATATATTGGCTTTTACAATCCACGAGAAGATGACCTTTAAAGCCAAACCAAAAGACGTTTTTTCCCTCGGAGTTTTTCTTAATTCCCCAGTGAGGAACCTGTGGGATTTGCTGTTCGATCGTCTTGAAATCAAGAGGAAGTTGTGCTTCTATTTTTTTCTCAAAGAGGGCTCGATTCTCTTCCAGTTCCTGTTGTTCTTTGAGCCATTTCTCCCGTTCCGCTTTGGGTTTTCGTCCGCGTTTTTTAGGGGATTGCTTGACTGGGACCTCTTCTTCTTTCTTTTTCTCAGGTTTACGATCTCTAGCTTCAATATGAGTGGCATCGATAGCGATAACATCCCCATCGATAAAGCCTTCTTGAAACGCTTGAG
This sequence comes from Desulfosporosinus sp., assembly GCA_031292075.1. Classification (GTDB taxonomy): domain Bacteria; phylum Bacillota; class Desulfitobacteriia; order Desulfitobacteriales; family Desulfitobacteriaceae; genus Desulfosporosinus. The sequence continues at coordinate 26,569 of JARLHW010000297.1, read as the reverse complement.
ACACTAGTTCATTTTGAATTTTTCCCAAAGCAGAAGAGGCATTGATTTTTTGTATCATTCGAGTATAAGAGGACTCGCTAGGAACTGGATCTGCCATCGTAAAGCCGCAGTCGAAACGGAATTCCAAGCTATTTTTTAATCGTTTTCGTAAGTCTTTGATCGTAGGAATCCGTTCGATCACTCGGATGAATAAAGAATAGATCATGGCTGAATAGTTAAGTGTGGTTGGAGCTCCAAAAAATGCTTTTTTGGAAACCACTCTCAACAAAGGAGCGATATCCAGTGGATCCAATAGAAGAGGATAGGATTTTTTTGGAGACATTTCTAAAATTTCCTCCAAGGAAAATAGACTTTCTTGGCGAATACTAAACATTGGGAGTTCTCCTTTCTATCTCTCGGTGTTTGCTTAGACACTTACACTTTCGAGATTTTGGGGAGGTACTCCTTTTTTTACGGGTAAAAAATCCGCTTATATCAAGGGGTATGAGTTATGAAACTAACTCAAATGAATAAATTATCAAGATGAATGCATTCATATTAATTGACAACCCCTGTGCTTGTGAATATAATCAATTAATGAATGGATTCATATTTATTAGGTATGCTTTTAATAATTCCTCCACGAGATTTTGACTAAGAACCCGTACTGTAATAAATGCACATATTCATAAATGGGTTAACTTTCTGGGAGGGTATAAATGCAGCAAGAAATGAGTAAGCGTGAGAGAAAAAAACTTCAGACAAAAAAGATAATTGCAGAAGTTGCTTTGAAATTATTTTTTAGCAAAGGATTAAATGAAACTACAATAGCGGAAATAATGATGGAAGCGGATCTTGGAACGGGTACTTTTTATAATTACTTCGAATCTAAAGAAGCTATTCTAAAATACTGTCTTGCTGAAAGAATAGGGATTGCTCAACAAACTCTTGAAGATATACAGCTATCACCTTTAAATGCACCCCGAAAATTATCCCAAATGCTTCAAGCCGTAGGACAAACCTATGAAGAAAACCAACCGCTGATAAGTTTATTTATGAAGTTTTACCGTAATAATGATAAAGTTGATAAGAAGGCACCCCATGGGGTTAGGTTTAAGGAGATTCTATCCAGTATCATCCTAGAAGGACAAGCTAAAAATGAGTTCAGAAAAGATATTCCACCCGAGATATTCAATGAGATGTTTTCCGGTATTCTTAAGTCCACAATGTGTAGTAACTTGGAACTTCCCTTTATGGATAATATCAATTATAAACTTTCTTTGCTATTAGAAGGTGTTATTAAGAAGAAGGAGGAGGATGAGGTGTGATACCTTGTCAATCTTCCGATTTCGCATATAACAATAAATTTGTGTGAATAGTACTTGAATAGGTCATAGACTGGGAGGACAATTTGATGGTTGAAAGTTCGAAGGGTTTGATCGACCGACTCTGGAATGCCTTTAGTTCAATGAAGCTTGGACTAGCTCTGTTGGGAATTATTGCTTTTGTGGCTGGAATAGGAACTTTAGTACCACAGTCGGAGCAAGATCCTGAAAAAGCCAAAGCTGTAGGCCAATTATGGCAAACGCTAGGTTTTACACATCTTTATAATACCGTTGGGTTTCGTTTGTTGCTGGGTTTTTTGTGTATCAATCTTATAGTGTGTACTATTCAACGCTTGGGAGGTATATATCGTCGGACGTTTAACCTGAGCCCCCCATTAACTCAGGCTCGAGTTCCGCAAAAAAATAGAATGGAGGTTCAAGGAGAACTTGCGCCGCTGCGAGAATCGGTTCAAAAGGTCTTAAAACAGAAAGGATATCGTTTCACGCTTAGCGACCAGACAGATTCTTGGAGCCTTATTGCAGTAAAACATAGGTTGGGAAACTGGGGATCATTAATCACCCACCTTTCGTTTGTGGTTTTAGTGGTCGGGGCCTTATTAGGATCTACCTTGGGATTTAAAGGCTACCTTATGGAAGGAGCCGGAAGCACTATCCCGATTCAAGCAATCCAGCTCTCTAAAGGGACGGTTTCCGAAACGTTCAGTGTGCACATAAATTCTGCCGAGGATCGAATGTTACCCAATGGTGAACGGGATAATTGGTATACAGACCTGAGTGTTTTAGAAAATGGACAAGAAGTAGCTAGGAAAACATTGTCGGTGAACCATCCGTTCGTTTATAAGGGAATTACCTTCTATCAAGCAAGTTTTTCCCAGGGTGCTCATTTCTCGGTGGATTTGAACGGTCAAATAATCCCAGTCGATTTGCAAGATCAGGGACAAAGCTACTTTCAGGCACCTGGGACTGACCTTTATCTCATTACAACTATCGACCCGAGTTCTTCTTCACTGAAGCCGGTTGTACTTTATCAGGTCTATAAAGGCAATGGCGCGGAGCCAATCCAATCCGGCAAGCTTACATCTCAGCAAACGATCGATGTACAGGGAGAATATAAGTTAACGTTGGAGGGCTTAGTTGGATTTACCGGGTTACAAGTCAAAAAAGATCCAGGGGTCGCAGTTATTTGGTTAGGATGCGCGTTATTGCTAGTTGGACTATTACTTGCCTTTTACTGGCAACCTGTAGTTATCTCTGGGATTTTTCAAGCTGAGAAGGGAATACAAGGAACTTTAACGGTGGGAGCATTATCTGGTAAGGTGACGGTAAGTACCCGTGAAGCGTTAGAACAATTCGTCAGTTCTGTCACAAAAATGTTGGGATAATGAGGAGGGGTACTGAATGTTAGAAAGCCTCGAAACAGCCATGTTTTATAGTTTAGTAATGGCCTGTACCTTATGTATGCTGTTGTACTGGATTCGGCTAGGCTCTAAGAATGAATTTATTGGGCGTTTGGCGACGTCTCTGACGATCATCGCAGTGATCGTCAACACTGTTGCCATTATCCTGAGAATGGTCACTTCAGGTCATCCGCCACTTTCCAATGGCTATGAATTTCTCTTGACGTTTTGCCTGGGGATTATGGCGGTTTATCTCTATGCCGAATTTCGTTATAATCTAAGGTCCCTAGGTGCTTTTGTGATGCCCATTCCTTTCTTTCTTTTGATGTTTATTATTATGAGCATGGGACCTGAAGAGAGAATTGCTCAAGCAGTTCCTCCAGCACTTAAGAGCCAATGGCTCACTTTCCACGTGATCACGGCGATGTTCGCCTACGGCGCTTTTGCTGTATCCTTCGGACTGGGGATCATGTATCTCCTTAAATTGAGTCAGGAGGACAATGGATATAAATCGAGTCGACAAGGGGTCGTCATGCGGTTCCCTGCGTTAGAAGTACTGGATGAATTGGCCTATAAGGTTGTCGGATTTGCGTTCCCGCTTTTGACACTCTGCATTATTACTGGCGCAATCTGGGCAGATTATGCTTGGGGCACATACTGGTCATGGGACCCCAAAGAGACGTGGTCTCTGATTACCTGGATTATTTATGCAGGCTACTTGCATGCCAGGTTAATGTATGGCTGGAAAGGGAAAAGGGCAGCCTGGATGGCTGTATTTGGTTTTGCGGCGGTGTTGTTTACGTTCTTCGGAGTTAACTATTTTTTACCGGGACTTCATTCATATGCTCAATAATATAATTTGTCATAATAGCAGTAATTGGTTTTTAATTTAATAATTAAGAGATATTTCATTTACTACAGGGAAAATGTTAGAATAGTGAGTCGAACCAAGTATAAAAGTTGGAGAAGGTGACTATTTTTTATGCCACATTATTATCCAATATTTATGGACGTAGAAGCTCAGCCAGTTTTGGTTGTCGGGGGAGGAAATATAGCGTTAAGAAAAGTTCAGACTCTCATGGAACATGGAGCTATCGTTCATATTGTCTCTCCACAGCTCGTTCCTGAGTTGAAGGAACTGATCAATGATACTAATTGTCTTTGGTCAGAAAAAGAATATTCAACAGAGGATATTCAAGAGGCTATCCTTGTTTTTTCATGCACTGAAAAAGAGGAAGTTAATGCAAGGGTGTCTCGTGATGCTAAAGCTTATCATCGGCCAGCCAATGTCGTTGATGACCCTGAGAAGTGTAGTTTTATTGTTCCGTCAATCATGGAACAAGGAGATTTGAAAATTGCCGTATCCACCGGAGGAAGCAGCCCTGTTGTAGCAAGGCAAGTTCGCGCAGAGTTGCAGAGTTATTATGGCAGAGAGATGGCTGAATATCTCACCTTGCTGAAAACTTGGCGAAGTATTGTCAAGTTACGCTTGCCACCTGATAAACGAAGTGTTTTTTGGAATCGGGTAACAGACGGCAAAGTGAGAAAACTCATTAAAGCCCAGCAATTAACTGAGGCGGAAGGAGTGGTTGAAACGTGTTTCCGGTCGCTATTGGATTAAATCATCGCAGTGCGTCAGTCGAAATTCGCGAGAAAATGAGTTTTCATTCCTCCCAAATGCAGCATATCTTGAAAGAACTCAGAAATTATCCAGGACTTGAAGGAGTTGTGATTCTCAGTACCTGTAATCGTACTGAGGTCTATGCAGCCACTACGGATGTTGAAGTGGGGATCCGTTCCATTAAAGAATTTCTGGCTAATCACCATGGAGTTGAGGAAAACGTACTCGAGCAGTACTTGTGTGTACACACCTTGTATGATGCTGTACGCCACTTGTTTCGGGTTGTTTCCGGTTTGGATTCGATGGTTCGGGGAGAGACCCAAATCCTTGGCCAGGTCGGAAATGCTTATCAAATAGCGAATGATGCTGAGGTCACGAACAAGACGCTGAATGTTCTTTTCCAGACTGCACTAGCGGTGGGTAAACGAGTACGCACGGATACTTTGATTGATCAGCATCCTGTTTCTATCAGTTATACAGCGGTAGAACTTGCCAAGCAAAATTTTGGAGAACTACAAGGTAAAGGGATTTTAATTCTGGGAGCCGGAGAGATGAGCACCTTAACCGCTAAACACTTAGTTGCAGCAGGAGCTACCACCGTCTTGGTGTCTAATCGGTCGTATGACAAAGCCGTTCTCTTGGCCAAGGAATGTTCCGGTCGAGCGGTGCGTTTTGATGACCTGAATCAGTATCTTGAGGAAGTGGATATTGTAATTTCGTCCACGGCTTCGACACATTTTGTCATTCTTCCGGAGCGCATGCAGGAGATTATGACCAACCGCAAGGGTCGGCCGATGCTGCTCATCGATATTGCGGTGCCGCGCGATATTCACCCTGATGTGGGAGAGATCCCTTTTGTTACGTTATTTGACATTGATGATTTACGAGGAGTAGTCGATCGCCATCATCAAGAACGTGAAATCGCGGCAGTTAATGCAGAAAAGATTATTGAAGAGGAAATGCTGCTTTTCCTTAAGTGGCACAATTCCTTGTTTATGGTTCCCACAATTTTAGCCTTACAGCAAAAAGGTCAGAAAATTAAAGATAGACAGGTTGAGCGTGCCTTTGAGCACTTAGGAGAGCTAACTCCGAAACAAGAAAAGATTATTCGAGCGATGGCCAATTCCATCGTTACCCATCTCTTGCATCTACCCGTAACGAATCTGAAAGAGTATGCCACTACAAGTCAAGGTCATCTCTACACGGAAATTTTACAAAACCTTTTCGATTTAGATGTTGGAGAAGAAACCAAACGGACAAACCTAACGGTAAATCAAAATTCTGAGCAAGTGCATCATCATAGGAGGGCAGAATGAAGAATATTCGTATTGGGACTCGGGACAGTCAACTAGCAATGTGGCAAGCCGAGTGGGTACAAAATAAACTAACTATGCTTTATCCTCATCTTAAATTTGAGCTTGTTCCTATGAAAACTAAAGGAGATAAGATTTTGGATGTTCCCCTGTCCAAAATCGGTGACAAAGGATTATTCACTAAGGAACTGGAACTCGGCCTTCTATCTAATGAACTTGACCTGGCTGTTCATAGCCTTAAGGATATGCCGACCTTGTTACCTATGGGGTTAACAATTAGTGCTTTTTGCGAACGGGAAGAACCGAGGGACGTTTATTTAAGTAAGAACGGGGTCCTGCTTCAGGAATTACCCTCTGGGTCTATCATTGGGACAAGCAGTTTGCGTCGGAAGTCACAACTCAAGCACTATCGTCCGGATCTCGAATTCATGGATTTGCGCGGAAATCTTCAAACGCGCTGGAAAAAGTTGATGGAGTCCGAGATGGATGGAATTATTCTTGCTGCTGCAGGTGTAAAACGGCTGGGTTGGAAAGAGCGGATCACTCAAATTCTACCTGAAGAAATAATGCTTTCCGCAGTCGGACAAGGTTCAATTGCCATTGAAATTGTAGAGAATCGTTCAGACATTCATGAGTTATTATCTCGGTTAAATCATGGTGCGACAGAACAAGCGGTACGTGCGGAACGTGCTCTGATGCGCAAACTTGAAGGCGGCTGCCAAGTCCCCATTGGTGCTTTAGCGCAAGTGGTCGAAGGACAGATTATTCTGCGAGGAATGGTGGCAAGCTTAGATGGAGTTCACTTGATTAAAGCGGAAGCCAAAGGCACCGATCCTGAAGAGGTGGGCTTTGATGTGGCTGCTCGCCTGATTGCTCTAGGGGCGAACGATATCTTAGCAGAGATACGATAAGGTGCGCAAGTAGTGCGCAAGTAGGGACAGTTCTTTCTTGCATGCAAATCAGATCTTCACAGATCTTCATTCGAAGGTGTAAAATCATCGTAGAAGGTAGGGTAGGAAGGTTGTTCCTAGAGGACGAGGGAACACTTCGTGTTCCGCCTCGTTAATGCAAGCTTAGTTTGTGACTTTGGCGGGTTACGCTTTTGTAAGCCCTAGGTTACAGGTAAGGGAGTAGAGAGGGAAATTTATAACTATTTGAAGTGATTTAAATTTAGTATATACTATAATTATATTTTGTAAGATGATTGAATAGGAGTGTTCGGTTTGACAAAGGGATATGTATATTTAGTGGGTGCTGGTCCAGGAGATCCAAAGTTGATCACAATTAAAGGGTCAGAATGTATTGCCAAAGCAGATGTATTAGTCTACGATCGCTTAGCTTCTCGGCGTCTCTTGATGTTAGCTCGCCCGGATTGTGAGCTGATTTATGTAGGAAAATCTCCGGATCGACACACTCTTAGACAAGTAGAAATAAACCAAGTCCTCGTAGATAAAGGCCTAGAAGGAAAAATCGTGACTCGCCTGAAAGGCGGAGATCCGTTTGTTTTTGGCCGGGGTGGCGAGGAAGCAGAAGCATTACTCAAGGCCGGCATTCAGTTTGAAGTCGTACCCGGAATCACCTCTGCAATCGCTGTACCCGCTTATGCAGGTATTCCTGTGACGCATCGAGATATAACTACTTCGTTTGCGGTCATTACGGGACATGAAGACCCTACTAAAAATGAAACAACGATTCACTGGGACCATCTTGCACAATCCCACGGGACGCTTGTTTTCCTCATGGGTATGGAAAATCTCCCTATAATTGCTCGGAAACTGATGGAAAATGGCAAAAAGCCCACGACCCCGGTTGGAATCATTCAATGGGGAACCCGCCCAGAACAACGTACGCTTGTAGGGCAATTGGATACTATTGCAACAGAGGTTAAAGAACAAGGCTTCACGAATCCAGCGATTATTATTGTCGGCGAAGTTGTCTCTTTAAGGGAGAAACTCCAATGGTTTGAGAACAAACCATTGTTTGGTCAACGGATCATCGTAACTCGGGCTCGTCATCAGGCGAGTGAGTTGTCTCAGGCTATTGAAGCTTTGGGAGGAGAAGCTTGGGAATTTCCGACGATTGAAATTGCCCCACCTTCGGACAAGTCTTATTTAATTAAAGCAATAAATAATCTAACAAATTTCGAATGGCTTATTTTTACCAGTGTTAATGGAGTTGAAGCTTTTTTTGCTGAGCTTAAACTTCAAGAACGAGATGTTCGCGATTTGGTTGGCCTTGAAATTGTCGCCATTGGTCCCGCAACTCAAGCGGCATTAGAGAGAAAAGGGCTACGAGTTGCTTTTGTCCCGGAAGAATTCCGAGCAGAGAAAATTGTTGAAGGTTTATCAAACCGTGTTTTGTCGGGCCAAAGGGTTCTACTGGCTAGGGCAGAAGAAGCACGAGATATATTGCCAGAATCCCTTAAGGCTAGGGGCGTAGAAGTCTGGGACGTACCAGCTTATAAGACGGTAATCGGTGGTGCTAACCGTGAAGAATTACAACATATGCTTCGCGCAAAGGAGATCCATACGGTTACCTTTACTAGTTCTTCAACAGTACGAAATTTTGTTACACTTTTAGACGGAGATGTTTCCCTGCTGGAGGGTGTCTTGCTTTATTCTATCGGACCTATTACAAGTGCGACTGCACGGGAACTTGGTCTGACGATTTTCAAAGAAGCAGCTCAATATACAATAGCTGGATTGGTTGAAGCATTATCTGGAGGTAAGTAAAACATGATTAGCGTCACAAAGCTTTTATTTGATACCGAATATTTCGGAGACTCTCTGCGCTATAATAAAGACTCTCATGGTGCGAGGAATGGAACAACTACAGGTTCGGGTCCTGTAGTTGTCTGGAATTCAACTAAGACATGTAACTTAAAATGTGCTCACTGTTATATGGAGTCAGATTCGCAAAAATATCAAGGGGAAATGACTACAGAGGAAGCAAAGCGCTTTATTGATGACTTGGCGGAGTTTAGATCTCCAGTTCTTCTTTTCTCTGGAGGCGAGCCTTTAATTCGTCCCGACTTCTTTGAACTTGCCGAGTATACAATCTCGAAAGGGCTACGGGCTACGCTTTCTACTAACGGCACGCTGATTACGCCGGAAGTGGCGAGGCGTATCAAAGACATTGGCATATCCTATGTGGGCATCTCACTTGATGGACTTGCCGATGTCAACGACAAGTTCCGGGGTAAAGAAGGAGCCTTTCAGGCAGCGATGCAAGGGATTCAAAACTGCGTTGCTGTAGACCAACGAGTAGGACTCCGTTTTACGATTAATCATCACAATATCAAAGAACTAGACAAGATCTTCGATTTCATTGAAGCAGAGAAGATTGATCGTGTCTGCTTCTACCATCTGGTCTATTCAGGCCGAGGCAACCAAATGATTGCAGAAGATGTGACGCCGGAAGAATCTCGTCAGGCGATGGATACAATTATCCGCAGAACTCGAGATTTTGAAGAGCGCGGTTTGAAAAAGGAAATTCTTACGGTAGACAACCATTGTGATGGCGTTTATATGTACATCCAAGCGTTAAAAGAAGATCCTGCCAGGGCTGAAAAAATCAAGGGGCTTATCGGCTTCAATGGGGGCAACCGCTCAGGAATAGCCTTTGGAGAAATTGACCCCATGGGAGATGTGCATCCTGACCAATTTACCCAGCATATCTCGTTTGGAAATGTCCGCGAACGTAAAATTGGAGAGATCTGGACCGATGTGTCCCATCCGATTATGGCAGGTCTCAAAGACCGAAAAGCCCTGCTCAAAGGGCGCTGCGCGGCTTGTCAATATCTGGACATGTGTAACGGTAATTTCCGGACACGTGCGGAAGCCGTTACCGGAGATTTTTGGGAGTCCGATCCGGCTTGCTATTTGACTGATGAAGAGATTGGAATGAACGGAAATTAAATTGCACGTTCACCAAAGCTCCGGAGCGGCTCGTTTGTCGTCGAAGCTAACGCACCAAACCTCTGGGATATTCTGCATGTGCGCCGCTCCTTGCCATCCATGGCATCGCGGCATCAGTCCATCCATGGACAAGTCCCGTGGTGCGTCTTCACGCTTCGCCGACTGCACTCGCACGCTCCTCCCGCTTAATGGTTCTCTTTGCAATTTAATTTCATTCATTGGCTTGGTTACGACGAAGTATAATGACGAGGTTTACGACTAGGGAGATACGAGGAGGTAGTTATAATGGAACTTAAGAGGCGCCCGCGCCGTTTACGGGCCAATGAAGCAATACGAAGCATGGTCCGAGAAAACCATGTCAGAGTTGAGGATTTGATTTACCCTATGTTTGTCATGCCTGGAGAAAAAAAGAAGATTGAAATTTCTTCTATGCCAGGAGTCTATAATTTTTCCTTGGACGAGTTTGTAATAGCGCTTGAAGAGGTTGTGGACCTGGGGATTCCTGCGGTTTTGCTATTCGGAATTCCGGAGAGTAAAGATAGCGTTGGGACAGGGGCTTATCATGAGCATGGGATTGTTCAAGAGGCAGTACGTTTGGCCAAAAAGCATTTTCCTAAACTCTACGTTATTACCGATGTGTGTTTGTGCGAATATACCGATCACGGACATTGTGGTTTGATTGAAAACGGACAAATCCTGAATGATCCGACGCTTGGCCTGCTTGGACAGACTGCTCTTTCTCATGCGCGAGCTGGTGCGGATATGGTTGCCCCTTCAGATATGATGGATGGGCGGGTCGCTGCGATCAGGGAAGTGTTAGATAAAGAAGGATTTTCTCAGGTTCCCATCATGGCTTATTCAGCCAAAGTAGCATCCGGTTTTTATGGTCCTTTCCGTGAAGCCGCGGGGTCTACTCCTCAGTTTGGAGATCGTAGAACGTATCAAATGGATCCAGCGAATGGTAACGAAGCCATGCTGGAAACCGAACTGGATATTGAAGAAGGCGCCGACTTAATCATTGTAAAACCAGCCTTGGCTTATGGAGATATTATCTATCGCACCAAAGAAAAATTCGGAGTTCCAGTTGTTGCCTATAACGTCAGTGGTGAGTACGCGATGGTGAAAGCTGCCGCGGCGAATGGGTGGATTGATGAGAAACGTATTGTAATGGAGGCCCTGGTAAGTATGAAACGTGCGGGTGCAGATTTGTTGATCACGTATCATGCCTTAGACGCAGCCCACTGGCTTAGAGAGGAGGGACACGTGTGATAGTTTCCTGGAATACGACCAACGCCTGTAATATGTATTGTGACCATTGCTATCGTGATGCCGGGTGTAAAGCGGAAGATGAACTCAGCACCACCGAAGCAAAAACTTTGCTAGAGCAGATTGCTAAAGCCGGTTTTAAAATTATGATTTTTAGTGGGGGAGAACCTCTGCTGAGGACGGATATTGTTGAGTTAGTCGCTCATGCCAAGTCCTTAGGGTTACGCCCAGTTTTTGGGACCAATGGCACTCTACTTACTTTAGAATTAGCCCGGCAACTTAAAGAAGCTGGTGCTATGGGAATGGGCATTTCTCTAGATTCTCTGGATAAGAAAAAGCATGATGAATTCCGAAAATTTCCGGGTGCCTGGGATGGGGCGGTTCGAGGTATGAAAATCTGCAAAGAAGTAGGGCTACCGTTTCAAATTCACACAACGATCATGGATTGGAATGCCGATGAAGTGGAAGCCATTACGGATTTTGCGGTCGAGGTGGGCGCGGTTGCTCATCATTTCTTTTTCCTTGTTCCGACCGGTCGGGCCGTTTCGATAGAGGAAGAGAGCCTCAAGGCAGAGGCCTATGAGGAAATTTTGACCCGAATCATGAAAAAACAGCAAACTGTCGATATTGAACTGAAGCCAACATGTGCCCCTCAGTTTATGCGTATTGCTAAACAAATGGGCATCGATATGCGCTACAGTCGCGGTTGTTTGGCAGGAACACACTATTGCATCATTGGACCAAAGGGGCAAGTTCAACCCTGTGCTTATATAAATGTCCCGTTAGGGGATGTGCGGGAGACTCCGTTTGATCAAATCTGGAAGAATCATGAAGTGTTAAAAACCCTACGTACGCTCGACTATAAAGGCGGTTGTGGAACCTGCGAGTATAAGCACGCCTGTGGTGGGTGCCGTGCTCGAGCTGCATACTACAATGATGGGGATTACATGGCGGAGGAGCCGTGGTGCTTATATCACGGAAGGAAGGGGGTTTAGTATGGATTCAACCGATCGAGCCTTGCTGAATACCATTCAGAAGTATTTTCCAATTACAATTCATCCCTACCGAAACTTAGGTGAAGTCGTGGGAACAACAGAGGAAGATGCTTTTAAACGGATTCAACGTCTTCGGCAGGAGGGTATTATCCGTCGGTTAGGTGGGGTCTTTGATTCTCGCCGCTTAGGATACTATAGTACTTTATGTACGAGCAAAGTTCCCGAAGAGAGGATTCCTATCTTAGCGAAACTTTTAGAGGGGATTCCCGGAGTAACTCACAATTATATTCGAAATCACGAGTATAATGTCTGGTTTACACTTATAGCTCGCACGCAGGCTGTTGCTGAAAGCATACTTCAAACCATTCGTGAAGTTTCGGGAGTTTCGGATGTCTATAGTCTTCCTGCCACTCGGCTATTTAAAATCAATGTTAATTTTGATTTAACCGATGAAGACACATCGGAAGAAGATATCGACACCTTCGAAGACTCTGATTCGCGTGGTCTGCAGAGGCAAAATGTCGCTCCTTATGACTTAACTAGCCAGGACATAGCCCTTATTCAAGTGTTGCAAGGAAATCTGCCGGATTCTCCGACTCCTTTTACAAAACTAGCTGAAACTCTTCGATGGCAAGTTGAAGATGTTATCTCCTGTGCCTGCCGTTTGCTGGAAGCGGAAGTTATACGCCGTTTCGGGGCAGTTCTTCGGCATCAAAAAGCAGGTTTCGTGGCTAATGCCATGGGTGTTTGGCAGGTTGCTCCAGAACAGGCTTCAGAGGTCGGGGAAACTATGGCCCGCTTCAAGGAAGTTAGCCACTGTTACCAAAGACCGACGTTACCTGATTGGCCCTACAACCTCTTTACAATGGTCCATGGACGAACTATGGAGGATTGCGGAGACGTGATGAAGAGAATTTCTTTGGCAACAGGGGTCAAGACGTATGATATGCTTTTTAGTACCGCTGAATTAAAGAAAAGCAGTATGCAATATTTCTTAGAGGATAAGACAATCTAGAAAGGGGATATACGCTTGAGTTTTGTAGATGAAAAAAGCCGACAAGCCTTTGCTAGGGCTCAGAAGGTCATTCCTGGTGGTGTGAATTCGCCTGTAAGGGCCTTCAAATCTGTAGGGCGTGACCCGGTTTTCATAGACCGCGGTGCGGGAGCCCATATCTGGGATATCGATGGCAATCGATACCTAGACTTTGTCGGTTCCTGGGGGCCATTAATAGTAGGGCATGCTCACCCGGACGTAGTTGCGGCGATTAAATTGGTTGCCGAACGAGGAACGAGTTACGGTGCGCCTACAGAAGTCGAAACAGTATTATCTGAAGAGGTTTTGAAGGCATATCCTTCCATGGAAATGATCCGTATGGTTAACTCTGGAACGGAAGCCACGATGAGTGCTTTGCGTTTAGCGCGTGGTGTCACTAACAGGTCGAAAATTATTAAGTTTGAGGGTTGTTACCATGGGCACTCCGATCAGCTTCTAATTAAGGCAGGGAGTGGAGCTCTGACCTTTGGTATCCCCACGTCACCAGGTGTTCCAACTCAAATTGCATCGACTACAATTTCTGCGCGGTTCAATGATCTTGAAGGGTTAAAGGAGATCTTTCAGCGTGAAGGGGAAGAGATTGCTTGCGTTATTCTCGAACCGGTTGCGGGGAACATGGGTGTCGTCTTACCGGAAGAAGGGTTCTTACAAGGGGTTCGCCAATTAACGAAAGAGTACGGAACGTTACTGATATTTGACGAAGTGATGACCGGTTTTAGGGTTAGTTATGGGGGTGCACAAGGCTTTTTTGGAATCGATCCAGATTTGACTTGCCTGGGTAAAGTGATTGGCGGCGGGCTTCCAGTTGGGGCATACGGAGGAAAACGATGTTTTATGGAGCAAATTTCTCCTAAAGGCCCTATCTATCAAGCGGGAACCCTTTCAGGTAACCCGTTAGCGATGAATGCTGGGCTAGCGACATTAAAGTTGTTGCAGCAACCGGGAACCTATGAAGCGCTGTCCAGTAAAACGATCCGACTGGGTGAAGGATTAAAGCAACTTGCTCAAGAGGTTGGACTTCCTATTTGGGTGAATTCCATCGGAGCTATGTTTTCGGCCTTTTTTACTGACATTTCAGTTAAAGATTATGCCTCTGCTTGCACATCGGATGTGGAACGTTTTGCCAAGTACTTCCGCGCGATGCTGAAACATGGTATTTACTTAGCCCCTAGTCAATTTGAAGCAGTCTTTTTATCTACGGTCCATTCAGATGCAGACATCGACCACACGCTGGAACAGGCTCGTACAGTTCTGAAGACCCTTTAGGATAACAAAGTTAGATGTATAATGAAGGATTGGTTACATAGTTTTATTCTCGTAACTCTCTTGGAATTGTGCAAGGTTGCTCAATAGTGAGAAACCTTAATTTAAAGGGGTGCTTTCCTATATGGAGCGCAAACGCGTAATTAGGACTCTCATTACGCTCAGCTTATTGGCTGCCTTGGTAGCAGTGCTCGTTATCTCACAGAATCGTGATCCATCAAACCCGCATAATGGGGTGTCTAAAGATACATGGATTAATGGTCCCAATGGGCATGGATATACCGTCTTAAATAACCAGCAACCGTGGAAACAATGCTATACTTGCCATGAAAAGAAAGGATTAGGCGGAGAAGAGTATTGTCAAAGTTGCCATAATCGATCCGGTGTGGATGTGGTTATTCCCAAAAAACCTACGTAATTGTTCCTTAGTCTTTAATTGAACATCTCTTGCGCTTAAGAGACAACATCTGCATCGTAAGTAACCTAAACAAAAAATAAGGTTCTCCCATGACTCACCATGAAAGCCTAAGTGGAATATTATGGTTTATAAGGAATGGGCTGGGGGGGACTCGGTTTGAAAGCAGAGGAACGGATTAGTTTAATTGAACGCTTAGAACAATTACGGGATTCCAAAGTCTTAGTTTATTATTCCCATACGCCCTTAAATGACACTATTATAGTTCCCCTCTATAAACAGTTGAAGGAAATTGGTCACACCAAAAGAATTGATCTATTCTTACACAGTTATGGAGGAGCGGTGGATACACCTTATAAAGTGGTAACTCTGATCCGGGAGTTCTGCGATCAGTTTGCCGTAATAGTCCCGTTTGCTGCTAAATCAGCTGCTTCGATGCTTGTACTTGGAGCAGATGAAGTTGTTATGGGGCCGATCTCAGAACTTGGACCCATTGACCCACTTGTCATACATCCCGTATATAAAGATATATTGGTACCCGTGCAAGCGGTATGGCATTGCTTGGATTATTTGCAACGGTCTATTATCAATAGTTCTGACCCGGAAGTCGCATCATTTATGGTAACCCCGTTAATCAACAAGTTGGACCCTTGGCTCATTGGAGACTATGAAAAAACTATCAAAGCTTCTCAACAATATGCAGAAACTTTATTATCGAACTATATGCTAAAAGATGACCTGGGACGAGTTGCGAATGTAACACAGGCTTTGACCGAAGGATACTATTCTCATGGATATCCAATCGGTCGTCGGGAAGCCAAAGAACTCGGACTTAAAGTAACAGATGCACACGGAGAGTTGTGGGATGTAATCTGGAAGTTATATCTTGGATACGAAGAGCTTTTCAAGGAAGAGGAAGAGGAAGAGGAAAATGTCGATGAACCCAATAAACATTAGGGTCTATTGGGGTTCATCATGTCATCACGACCTGCCATCCGTGTTCTAACTCAAACCGCTCTGATCGAGTCAGAGCGGTGGGAGACTACTCGTTTTTTGCATACTTTTTTGATTTTCCATTAAAAACATATTGCGTGTCGTGCTTCTATACGGTAGGATAAGCTTGTGCTTGATTTGCTAATAATAAAAGTTGTGTACTCAACTGTTCAATTAGTTATAATAATGGAGGTGGATTCTAATGCTTTCAACATTTGGACTTTTTTCCCCTTTAGAAGCAGGAATTTTTCTTGTCATCGCATTGGTAATCTTTGGACCCGGTAAGTTGCCTGACGTAGGGAAAGCTTTGGGTAAAGGGATAAGAGAATTTAAATCAGCTAGTGAGGGTGAAGAGAAAAAAGAAGAGAAGAAAGAAGAAGTAAAGAACGTGTAATTCTATAAATCTTTTTCTGAGGATTACATCGGAAGGGAATTAAAAGAAAGATGGAGCCGATTTGGCCCCATCTTTTGTTTTGTGACTGGCATGAGTGTGATTTGAATTACAATTACCCTTGTAGGGGTTTGAATCTACCTTTAACTTTTTGAACTTCTGTTGCCTCGGCATCGCTCGTAGGATACCAGCCCTTTTGGTTCATAATATTATAAAGGTTTTCATGAATACTATGTTCCTCAGTGAGGATATTTTTTAGGTTTTGCGTTAAATTAGCACAAGTCGATTCAGTTATAAATGTATTGACGGTAGAAGTAAGATGTTTTTCGCTTGTCAATAAGTCGGTTAAAATTTCTTGTTCTGACAACGTAGTTTGCATATTTATTGATCCCGTCCTTTCTTAACTTATTGGTGGGAATTCAAATAATTGAGTAAGGTATCATAGTGTTTACGATGTAGAGCAGAAATGGAAGAAAGTTGTGAACTGATAGCTTGGTCCTTGACAGATTGTGAGGCTTGGGCGAACTTATGGACTAATAAAGCTTCAGCCCCGAGTTGATCATTTAGAATGGTCAAGTTTTTGGCGGTTAATTCAGGCATTGAAGTAGTCATAATCATTCTCCTCTCGGCACTATTTAACAACAGATATAGATTGCCTCTGATGAACATAAAATATGTATGTTAAATAATGGGATGCATTTTATAAATTGAGGTTGATCATGAATGGGAGTAATAGGGGGGTAAATAGGTGCCTTTTTTGGCTATACTATTGTTAAGAAGAAAACCACCTTTAGCTCTTGATGAAGGAGAAATAAGGATATGAATACATTGGTTGTCCTACCCATGAATCGCGGGAGGTTAATTTATTCTTTTGTCTCGACAGTTTTCCCGCTCGTTAAACAAGAGCTTAATAGATGGCAACGGATGGCTGAGGAGTTACCGGATGCCAGCCTACGCCAGCAAGCTACAGAAAGTATTCGCACGAAAGCGTTTCATTGTCAAGGGGGAAGTATTTTCGCCCTTTATCCGGGCGCGAATAGGGTTGAGGCAGTCCAATTTATTGTTGCTTATCAAACCATGAGCGATTATCTTGATAATTTAGTCGATAGCCTTGAGGTTCAGGATGAGTTGGCATTTTCTCAGTTGCATTTAGCGATGCAAGAAGCCTTGAATCCTGATGTAGCCTCGTCGGATTACTATCTCTATTATCCATATCGAGAGGATGGAGGGTATCTTGAACGGTTGGTCAAAACCTGCCAAGGAAGCCTTAGAAAGCTACCGTCTTATAAAATAGTTCAAGACGAGGCTATTAAGTTCGCGAAACTCTATTCTCACTTACAAACCTACAAACACTTAGCATTGGAAGAACGGGAAGGGAAGATGCTAAACTGGATCAACCCCTATTTAATGGAATATCCGGAGATAACAACGTGGGAATTTGCCGCTGCGACAGGGTCAACTTTAGGAATTTTCTGCCTCTATGCGGTTGCTTTCAATTCCCAATTGACGGCAAGGCAAGTACAAAAGATTAGCCTGGCCTATTTTCCATGGATATGTGGCCTCCATATCTTATTGGATTATTTCATCGATTTACGCGAAGACCGTGAGACAAGTCAGTTGAATTTTGTGGCGTATTATGAACATATGGGTATGACGTTTCAGCGGTTACATCTGTTTGTAGAAAATTCCTTAAAGCAATCGGAGAGGCTGGATCATCCGAAGTTTCATCGAGCGGTCGTCCAAGGACTTCTAGCCATGTATTTGTCCGATGAAAAAGGCATAGATACGGATATTCGCTCGATCACGAAGCATCTGTTAAGAGTGAGTGGATTAGGAGTTAATCTTCTCTATTGGATGTGTTGCCGATTGAGAAAAAAGAAGATTCTTTAATAAATAAGTAATTTTAGATATTAACTACATAGGAAAAACAACAAGGGACCAAAATGATACGCCCATTTGGTCCCTTTGCGTTAGTTATGTATCTAATTAGTACGTTGCAAGATAGAATCAGCCAAATGAATGAGGACCGATCGATAAGGACTCCCAGAGATTTTATCCAAGCAAGCTTTGGCCTTACAGATACATTGAGTGGCTGTTTCATAGGCTTGTTCAATGCATCCTGAACTAATAAGGGCTTCATTAATACTTTGTAAGCCTTGACGGGAGATCTTACGTGTTTGCATGATTTCTTCAAGCCAGTTTCCGTATGTGGGGTTATCTAAGAGATAAAGGATTGGAAGAGTTATGTTTCCATTAATGAGATCGGCTCCAACTGGTTTTCCCAGTGATTCTGAATCCCCACTGAAATCCAAAATATCATCGGTGATTTGATAGGCGTAGCCAATGTTTAACCCGTACTCACGCATGAGGGTCATGTCCTCCGCTAAGGCACCTGCAAGGTTAGCTCCGGATTGACAGCAAGCAGCCAGTAAAATTCCTGTTTTTTTGGCAATTCGGTTAAAATAATGTTGCGTACCCACCGAAATTGAAAATTGCTCGCTTGCTTGATTCACTTCGCCATCACACATAGCCTGGATTGCTTCGACGAGGTATTTCATGCAATTTAACAACTGATGTGTAGAGAGGATATTAAAAGCTTCGGCAAATAGGTAATCACCAGTCAGAATGGCTGCATGGTCTCCATGAAGGGAGTTCACGGTCGGCTTTCCTCGCCGGGTAGCTGATTCATCGATAACATCATCATGAATGAGGGAAGCCATGTGAATAAGTTCTGCAGCGACGGCCGCTTGGATCATCAACGGATTTAGGGGGGCAAAGCACATACCACTATAAAGAGTCAGAAGTGGCCGAATTCTTTTACCCCCAGATTGCAACAGTCTAACACAGGTTTGTTGAACGAGACCATCGGCTTTATCGAGCACAATCTGTAACTGATCTTCAACAAATAGCAATTCCGGAAATTGAAGCGCGGAAGTTGTAGACGTGTTCGCAGTGTTATAAAGTTGTTGTATACTCATAGCATCAGCCTCTGCCCTCTATCTAAAATTATTAATAAAACTTTTTATATTATGTCATAAAGGTGAAGAGAGGATACCTCATTTTGAGATTTTCCTAAAACTTTGTTCGAAAAAGAGACTATAAATTGAGTAGGAATAAATCTATCGGGAAATCTAAAAATGTTTGAACGTAATTAACGACAAACCAGAGGTAAAGAGGAGGTAATCTAAATGGGTAACGAAAACGACAAGGAACATGCTCAGCAATTGAATCGACAACCGTGGGAGCCGGCCGGGGTTGTGAGTGTTGTTAACGATGAATCAACACCGAAATACGGCAATAAGGGACGTAAGAATGCCAAAGGAGGCATACTTACGCTAGAAGTTGATGAAGTGTTTCATAATAAAGGGATTATGGAAGGGACTCAAGAAGATTAACCAAACGTTCAGCTGAAAACTATTAAACAACCGGTTAGTCAAGTCCGATGAGTGGACACTAGCCGGTCGTTTTCTAGCAACATAGGGTAGGCAGCAATGAATTATTAGCTAGACTAAAGACTGAGGTGAGGGCGTTATGCCTAAGTATAGTGTGTGGAAAGACTTAATCAAACCAACAATATTTGCATTTATGATTGCATGTGCAATCCCAGCAGGAATTGCAGGTGTATATTATTTGTATAATAATTATTTCTGATTTGGCGGTGCCTGATAATTGTAAGGTGTCATTGTTATGACCGTCACGTGTAGAGAGTCTTTTCAAAATATCTACTTCCATGAACATTATTTTCCTGATACAATATAAGTGTTTAATATTGAAAGGGATAAAGGATTGAAAAAGATGAAAGTGATGATCTTTACAAGTAGCCCGAATAGTGATGGGTTGACAGCTGCCTGTGCTAGCGCCGCCAAAACAGGAGCTGAAGAGGCTGGTGCCCATGTCGTTATGGTAAACCTCAATCAGCAGCAGATAGGTCACTGTCAAGCCTGTGGTAACGGATGGGGACCTTGTCGTAATGAACACAAGTGTCAAGTACAAGATGATTTTCAAGGTATGCATGCTACCATGGCGGATATCGATGCCTTTATCATGATAACTCCAGTTTACTTTGGAGAAATGAGTGAATCAGCCAAAAACTTTACAGATCGTCTACGACGTTGTGAGGCCTTAAAAAAAGACAAGACATTGTTTGAAGGGAAACCTGTCATAGCCGTAGCTGCGGCTGGTGGTAGCGGTAACGGATTAACTTCTTGTCTTACCTCTATGGAGAGACTTTTTACTCATGTTAGAGCTGAAAAGTTTGACTTTATAGGGATCACACAGAAAAATAGAGTATATAAACTTAATGCCCTCCATGAAGCCGGGAGAGAAATGGTATCAAAACACAGTTTGTAGTTTCTTTGTTAAAGGTTGAAAAGTCAGCGACAAACCCTTTGGGTAGCCGCTGACTTTTTATTTTACGATGATCTCTATGCGGCACAGTCGAGGATGAATGTATTTTCAGTTTATAGAATAGATCATAATAGCTATGGATTAAAGGGTAGAAACTTTAATATTACAAACATAACCATATGATAAATCGATTATGTCCATATCGACTTGTAATAGCCATATTGACTTATATGAACCCTGATGCTAATCTTCATATCAATAGCAGATAGCTCAAACTTAAGTGCATTGATGCTTCTAGACCATTTGAAATTCTTAGAAAATTGGGTTTTTAGGGGTACAAAGCTATGTTATAAGGAGGAGAGATCCAATGCACAATTTAGTGGCAGGACTAATTAAATTTAGAACACAAGACTTTGAAGAACATAAAAATTTATTTTGTAGATTAAAGAGACGTCAAGAACCGCATACGTTGTTCATTGCATGTTCTGATTCACGAGTAGTGCCAGAATTAATCACAAAATCGTTACCAGGGGAATTGTTCGTTGTTAGAAATATCGCTAACATCGTTCCACGGTACAAACAACCTCACGAGTACGTAGCGACTACATCAGCGACGACGGCAGCTATTGAATATGCAGTCAAGATTTTAAAGGTAAAAAGTATCATTATATGTGGACACTCTAATTGTGGGGGTTGCTCGGCGATCCATTATCCTGACAAAGTCCTTAATGAAATACCGGCTACCAAAAAATGGTTAGAGGTATCTGAGCATGTTAAAACAAGAGTAATCGAAGAAATGAAAGCTAATGGTAAAACTAAGGATTTAGAATTTAGAGAATGGCTAACAGAGCAAATGAATATTGTCGAACAGATTAAGCATTTGTTAACTTATCCTTATGTCGCTGAAGCGTTTAATAAGAAAGAATTAGAGATTATTGGCATGTATTACACCATTGAAACTGGAGAAGTTTATATTTTTAACCCTCAAACATCAGCATTCGAATTAGCGAACTAAAGTAAAAGCCATCACCTCAATTAAGGTGATGGCTTTTGTAACTTATAATTCAGAACTGCTCAAGGAACTATAGGTTTGGGTTATTAGCTTTCTTAAGATACTCGGAAACGGCGGCGGATTGCATTTTTTCCCAGGTTTTAAATTTGGTCGTTTTATTAATAAAAACATCAAATTTATCATCTTGGATAGCCATGAAGTCTTCTAGACTTTTCACATTGTATTTTCCGGCTTCGAGCAAATCATTAAAACTAGAAAACTTCGTGTAACTAGTTAAAAAAGACGGTGTAAAAAGATCGTTAAAACTTACCATACCCATCGATTTCTTGGCGTTCTTTTCAATGTCTTCAGCCAATTTATCAATGTCTGAATCGGGTATGTTATTCATAATATTCACCACCTTTCCGTTGTACGGGTAACTTGACCATCTAGTAGCTTCGACATAAAAGGAGAAAAACCTGTCAATATTAAGTATTATAAAAG
This sequence comes from Desulfosporosinus sp., assembly GCA_031292075.1. GTDB lineage: Bacteria > Bacillota > Desulfitobacteriia > Desulfitobacteriales > Desulfitobacteriaceae > Desulfosporosinus. The sequence goes on along the minus strand of JARLHW010000297.1, from coordinate 4,777 downwards.
TTATTGTTTGTTAATGCAAATAGCTTTGATAAAAGAAAGGTAACCCACTGCCTTTTATCGAAGCTATTTATTCTCATGCATGTCAATCCAATCGACGGGATGGTTCTATATAGAATGCTCTGCGAAAATAATTGAAAGATAATCCGCAAAGGAGGAATTAAAGGTAATTTGTAGAAAGGTATACAACATTGAAAAAGTTGGGAGCAGTTAAAATATGTTAATTGAAAATGAGTTTTTAGTTACATATGAAAAGGGTATGCAACTTGATTCGTCTAAGGAATTTGACACGTTAAAAAGCGTTTTTCATAACTCTACATATGCATTTGCAACCGTTGCTTTTAATGGACGAATTAGATACATTAACTCTGTATTGCCTAAAATCTTAGGTGCAAATCAAGATAGTTTCTTAAACCAAAAGGCTGGCGATGTGGCCAAGGAATATGTTCACCCTAATGATCTCAACATGACGATCAATGCACTTGGTGATGTGATAAAAGGACAACGTATCAATGGAATTGAAAATCGTTATCGAACCCCAAATGGATCTTATATATGGTTGTCGTGGATGTTGATACCCTTTGTTGAGCAAAAAATGTACTATGCTATCGCTCATGAGGTTACCGAACGAAAGAAATTGGAGAAATCATTAGAAGATGAGCAAAAACGCCTGTATGCTATCTTGAACGGGTTACCTGGATTAGTTTATCTGCGTACCAGCGAAGGCAAAGTGATTTTTGCTAACCATACTTTTAAAGAGATTCATGGTGAACCAGATAATAGAAAGTGTTATTGCATACTTTTGAATAAAGATGAGCCCTGTAGCAATTGTCATACAGAATCGACTTCCGGAACTAAAATTCTAAAGCAATGGCAATGTGTCATTAAAGATACTATTTTCGAAGTATTCCAACACCCTTTCCAAGATTCTGATGGTACACAATTATTCTTAATGCAACTGTTTGATATAACCAAAAGGAAGATTGCTGAAGAAGAAATGGCACGGTTAGATCGCTTAAATCTTGTTGGCGAATTGGCTGCTAGTATTGCTCATGAAGTACGTAATCCGATGACTACAGTACGAGGATTTTTGCAGATTTTAAATAGTCGTGATACATTACACGAAAACTCAGAATTCTACGATTTGATGATTAGTGAATTAGATAGAGCTAACGGGATAATAACTGAGTTTTTATCGATAGCGAAAACAAAAACTGGATCATACACTTCAGTAAGACTGAATAATTTAGTTGACTCATTATATCCTTTAATCCATGCGGATGCCACGAACCAAGACAAAAAGGTTGTCTTAGAAACTGAAGAGGTCCCTGAATTAACGATAAATGAAAGGGAAATCAGGCAGCTAATTCTGAATCTGACGAGAAATGGATTCGAGGCAATGCTTGCAAGAGGTATCCTCAAAATAATGATTTATAGTGATGCTAATAGCATAGTGCTAGCTGTTCAAGACCAAGGGACGGGAATTCGTGAAGATATTATTGCGAGATTAGGGACACCATTCCTAACAACTAAGGAAGGGGGCACTGGTTTGGGCTTAGCAACGTGTTATAATATTGCAGAAAGGCATAATGCCAAGATTGATGTGAAATCCTCTTCTTCCGGTACGACGTTCTTCGTTAGGTTTCAGTTGCGCTAGGATAGACATTGTCAATGTATTTGCAATTAAAGGGTGGTGGGAGTTTGGCGGTCATCGGAGGGCGAGCACATATTAATGGGATTACATTTGCTACTAACTCGCACGTTGTTCGAGGGCGGTTATCACATGGAAATATATCTATAAATGTAACTCGACTGCCCGGGATCTGGATATTTAATCTAATGGACAGAGTTCCTTTCTTACGAGGCGTTTCTAGGTTGGCAAAGCTTAATCTTAAATTGTTTACAGGCATGTTCCTTTTCCTCGCTATACCGTGGGACTGGGTATTACCTCCTAATGAAATAGTAGTTTCGGAGTCGGTCTGGTCTGTGCTCGCGATTTACGGGGTGGTTTTTATTGTGTTAGTAATTCTTCTGAAGCGACTTTGGCAGTTTCATGGAGCGGAGCATAAAGCCTTCAACATTTACACAAGTGGGGCTGATATCTCACTGAGCGCTGTCAAGGAAGCGAGCCGAATTAGTGAGCGCTGCGGTACTAATTTGGTCGTAATATTATTGCCAATAGTGATTTTGCTTTCTTTAGTGGCCTATCAGCTGCCCCTACTTATATTAGTTGTTTCCATATCCATCGGTTATGAGATCTTCAACTGGAGTTTTTGTCGTTATAATCGGCTAAACCGAACGTTTTTAATTGCTGGTTTCATTCAGAAACACATTGTGACTGCAGAACCCACTGAAGAGCAGATGCGAGTGGCCATTGCTACGTTATGCAAGGCGATAGAATGTGAAGAAAAAATGGTGGTTGTATAAGGATTAACACAAATGTTCAAAATCCTGAGTTCTCATCTGTTCAAATTCTTTCTCGGCAAAAATATAAAATAGTTGTTCATGAGCTTTTTCGAAGGTTTCAAAGACTCCTATAACTTGCTCTGGACTCTTATCGATCCATGCCAACCAACCAGTATTATGAATGATTGTAGTGAAAAAAGAAATTCCATAGTCATATACAACTGTGATGCTGTTAAATAGCATTTCTTCATAATTTATGAATCCATTTTTAATAGCGAAATCATCTCTACTCACAATTTCTCAACTCCCTTTTCTCAGAGAAGTTTTCTATAGTTATATAGAGTATTCCTTTAAATTTAAAAAAGATAAAAGTCATAATGAATAAATTAATTACAAAGGAGCAAGCATTTTGAAAACTGATTTATCACTATTAGCAATTGGCATTGGAAGTCTGCCGCATTTAGAGACGACTGAAGCTATAAAATTGATTCAAACCCTAGAAGAAATACCTCATTGGCCACAACTACCTAATCAGGCTTCTTCAGAAGATATGTTAAATCAATATACATTTCCTTTGTTTAAACTCGGATTGGTCGTGGAGCAAGGAGGGAAGCTGTGTTTTGACACTTCTCAGCCAAATTGGTTAAATAATGTAACGGAGTTTTACAATCAATATCTAGCAATAATCGAAGGTAATTCAGATAATTTTAATTTTTTTTCATTTCCAGAAGGATCCGCTCGAGGATTCTATGCGTTTCTGGAAAAGTTAATAAAAGGTGATTTTAACAAAGCAAAATTTATTAAAGGACAAATAACTGGACCGGTTACCCTAGGGCTTCAGTTAACGGATCAAGATAAAAGATCTTCTTATTACAGTTCGGAATTGCGAGAAATTGTTGTTAAATCTCTAGCATTGCAAGCCTTTTGGCAGACCAAAACTCTAAGTCAATATAACAAACCGGTGATCATTTTTATCGATGAACCAGGATTATATGGCTATGGTCAATCGACCTTTATCACCCTTAAGAAAGAAGAAATTACCAATGAACTGAACGAAATAATTGATTCCATTCACTTAGCTAACGGAATAGCAGGAATTCATGTTTGCGCCGGTACGGATTGGTCAATGATTCTTCAGTCAAAAACCGATATAGTTAACTTTGATGCCTATGGGTATTTCACTAGCATGACTGTATATATAGAAGAACTTAAAGCTTTTATCGACAGAGGAGGGTTATTAGCCTGGGGGATAATTCCGACCAGCCAAAAAGTACTAGAGTTAACCGTAGATGATTTAATTACTCTTTTTGAACAACACGTTGCTTTCCTTGTTCAAAATGGCATGGATAGAAGATCGTTGTTACAACAGTCTCTGATTACACCAAGTTGTGGAGTGGGAAGTTGTTCAATTGATGTAGCGGAAAAGGTCTATGCACTAACACAGGAAGTAGCTATAAAACTCGCGGAATTATACCCTGCGAACTAAGGACTCCCACCCTCACCTAGTTCAAGGAAATAAGGACATTTTAAAGTAGAAATCCTCTGCCAGTCATCTAGGAGAGGATTTCTATTTCTTCAGAATCGTTAATCAGCTATTTTCATTAAATATTTAAATGTAAAGGTGAATATTTAAGCTAGAGTTCTTAAATAATATAAATAATATGTAAACATTCTTCATGGGTGGTACAGAATAGAGGGGGTGACTATAATGATTATTAAACAACATGGCTATCTTAAAATATCTGATCGCTCAGGCTGTATATCAGGGAATTATAAAGTTAAAGGCAAAGAATCGGAAATGGTAACTATACCCGTTGAGGAAAGGGAAATTAGTGGACGTTTTAAACCTTTCAGCAATTAAATAATATTATTTGATTCTCTTGAAAAGCTTGCTATTCTGTCCTCTAGAACTTTAGCTTCAATGTAAGTGTACTCCTCTTCATCCCTCCGAAACAGGATTGTAGGAGGGATCTTTTTTAGAAAGTTGTATATTGATTTAACTAGAATTAATTTCTATTGACGTCACAAGATAATACGTGATAAAATATCAAATGTCGCTTCTTCTGGTGGAAAACTTGGAGAAAGAATTAGTTGACAACATACGGCGGAAATGGTATTATAACTGAGCGCCACAAAGACGCACAGCGACTGAACGAGCGAGAGCCTGAAACTTCGAGCTAGTTAGTCCTAGTAAAGAAAATTAGTCATTGACAACGAGAGTTGAAAATGCTAATATGTAAATCCGGTCAAGTGGTCCTGATCTTTGAAAACTAAACAACAAGGACAGCCAATGAGAGAAACTCGCAAGAGTTTCAAAAAGAGTATGAGCGAATCATCTTCTTCAATGAAGTTGAAATAACTTTTTATGGAGAGT